>JAGTVB010000123.1 GCA_018224385.1 Gammaproteobacteria bacterium | reverse complement strand
GTTTGCTGATCGGCAAGGGCAGTTCCCCATCTCACGTTAGAGCGAGTACTCGGAACCGATATCGAGGAGGCCGAAATTGATTCGGTGGGCCGCCTGATTTTTCAGAGGCTCGCTGATTTGCTCGCGGCGGGACCGCGGGGGGCCTTGGACCGCTTCGACGCTGTTGCCAAGAACAGGAACGATGACTGAACCGAGTATGGCGCGGGTTTGCAGCGATCCGCAGGGGTTCCGTTGCTTGTATGACCCGGCGTTATGCTATGGTCCGTTTGTCACGCGCTTTTGAAATATCTGCTGCCGCCGAGCTGGGATACCTCAATCCGACGGGCGGCGCTACCTGGACACATAGCAAAAGGCTCGACGTGACAAATCCCCTGCGCGACGACTGCTACAGGGAGCTTAACGTAGGATTTGTTCCGTTTCGTAATCTGACGCCCCATGACGCTAACTTCGCCTCCAAGACGCATTATCAAGCAATAATTTCTGCATAGGTCAGCATTCCATTGACCACCTCGCTTTATCTGTGAATCTCGCTCTCGCAACCCTCGGTGCAGTGCTGATCCTCATTGCCTTTCGCAAACTGGGGCGGTTCCGGCTTGCCATTTGGCAGATCGTGCTGGGCGGGGCGCTGGTGGTACTGCTGGGAGGCAGCATCACACCGCTTGCCGCGTGCCGGGCCATCGATTGGGAGGTCATCGGTTTCCTGTTCGGCGTATTCGTGTTAGGACAAGCCCTCGTCCAGAGCGGCTTGCTTTACAGGGTGAGCTTCCGTCTACTGCGCCATATCAGAAGCGCCGATGGTTTGGTGCTAGCGGTATTGTTCTTAAGCGGTCTTTCTTCAGCCCTGCTCATGAACGACACACTGGCGGTGATCGGCACGCCACTGATGTTGACCCTCGCCCGCGCACACCGCTTACCCGCCGCCCTGCTGTTGTTGGCGCTGGCCTTTGGCATCACCATTGGCTCGACGATGAGCCCTATCGGCAACCCTCAGAACCTCCTCATCGCCCTGCATGGCGGACTCGATAACCCTTTCCTGGTTTTTTTTCACGTGCTTGGCCTGCCAACCCTGGTAAACCTGCTGCTCGCCTGGGGGGTATTGCGTCTGGCTTTCTGGGGATCCTTTCACGCCGATGCTTTGGTGCACGCCGAGCCAGATCGGAGCGATCCGGCTCTGATGCGCGTTGCCGCATGGGGCCTGGTGACCTTGGTGGCCATCGTGGGCCTCAAGATGCTGCTAGCGGTCGTCAACACGCCGGTGCAAATACCCCTGGGGCTGGTCGCCGCGGGGGCCTGTGCCCCCGTACTACTCGCGAGCCCCCGGCGAGTGGCGTTGGTGGCAGGCATCGACTGGCATACGCTGGTGTTCTTCGCCGCGCTGTTCGTGCTGGTGCATGCGGTGTGGGAGACCGGCGCGGTGCAGGCTATCCTGCCGCGGGATGGAGACTGGCTGCGAGGGGTAGCGCCCATATTGAGCATCAGCGCGCTGCTCAGCCAGCTGGTCTCCAACGTTCCCCTTGTCGCTCTGGCCCTTCCTTTGATGCAAGCGGTCGGGACAGACACCCAGACACTCTTAGCGCTGGCCGCCGGGAGCACAACGGCCGGCAATCTAACGCTTATGGGCGCCGCTAGCAATGTGATCATCGTGCAGGCGGCCGAGCGTCGCGGCACCCATCTCGGATTCTGGACCTTTTTTGCCGTGGGTGCCCCGTTGACGTCGCTAAACCTGCTGATGTACTGGTTCTGGCTAGGTTAGCCGTGACACCGGAAGATCAGACAGGTTTTTCCAGCGTTGCGGTTTTATCGTGGCAGCTCAGGCTCTATAGAACCATAACGTGTGAAAAGAAGGGACCGAAAGCAATTGCGAGCGAGCTGAGCGGCTAAAAATGTCGCATTGCTGAAAAAACCGTGCCCCTAGGTGTCGTCTGCAGTGATGGTCGTACACGCTGCGTCACTCAAACCGGAAAATCCTTGAGCGTTCTCGGCCTTCACGCGAAAACAGATTCGATCGTTGAGCACGAGCCCGAGTTGATGGGCATCGTATTGCACACGCGTGGTCTGCCCGTCCACGGTGGTGAGCGGCGTGCTCGCATTGGGGCCGCGCCCTTTAACGATATGGTAGGCGGTCACCTCCTCCTCCGCGGGATTCGGATCCCAACTGAGTGTGAGGGTGAGGTCGCCGGGCCGGATGGGTTTTTCAGTGGGGGGCGCGCAGGTCGTCAGCAGAGGGCAGCCGGCGGCGAGCAAGCAAAGGGTGAAGCGAACGCGGGACATGATCGCACTCCCAATTTGTGTCGGTACGCTATACCAATATAAGAGTAATTCCCTTGCTCGCGCTTGGCTAGAGCCACGAGGGCAGGGCGACGCACAGCGCGAGGCCTGTCGGTTCGAAAGATCGCAGGGATGGTTGAGAGCACTGTCTAACATAATGGACGAACGTGTCGCGTAAAGAGAGACATCACCTTTGGTGATCTTCGGGAAGGAATCGCTGCGAAGCACCTTGTGAGCGAACAAAAGGGCGTAATGAATTGTAGAAGTTATTTATAAATCAAATGGTTGAAAAAAAAAGCATCAGAGAAAAAAGAATTAGGCATGATCTCTGCAATAGAGCTTGGTGTACGCGACTTTAACCTTGTTAAGTAACCTTCAACACCTTGAGGAGATTATCATGAGCTACTCTTATCCAAATGTTGATTTCAAATCCGGTGGCAACGCCGAGGCGACGGCAACCGCTGATCAGTCTAACTTCGATTCCACAAAGCTGGTGAACAAGGGGTTTGACCTCGGCGTGGCGCTTCCCGATGTGCAGTCCGATGAGGACTTGACCCTCCAGGGCCAGAATGTGCAAGCCGGCGCCTTCGGCGGGCAGGGCGGCCAAGACAACGTGAAGCAGAACATCTCCGTTTAAGTTGTCGCACTTCCTCTCAAACAAGAGCCCCGGAGGCATATGCCCCGGGGCTTTCCCCCCCAGAAAACGACGAGCGTATTGAACCCTTCGATTCCATTTCTGCAGTGCTTGGCGATGAGCGGGTCCGTTACCCTCCGGTGAGCCT
>JAGTVB010000122.1 GCA_018224385.1 Gammaproteobacteria bacterium | reverse complement strand
TTATCGCCGGGTCAAAGACTACTGGGCCAAGGACCTCCCAGTGAACAAGGGCCGCTACAACTTCGACGCCATCCGGTATGACTACTACCGCGACGCCATGGTCGCCTTAGAGGCTTTCAAAGCCAGCGAATACGACCTGCGGGAGGAGAACATAGCGAAAAATTGGGCGCAGGGATACGCCGGCCCGGCGCTCGACGACGGATTCATTATTAAGGAGGAGATCCCCCACGAGCAACCAACGGGTATGCAGGCCTTCATCTTCAACACCCGTCGGACCGTTTTCAATGAGCCTCAAGTACGAGCAGCGCTTGGCTATGCTTTCGATTTCGAGTGGGCCAACAAGCACCTGTTCTACAACGCCTATCAGCGCAGCACAAGCTTTTTCTCCAATTCCGAGTTGGCCTCGAGAGGCCTGCCGAGCGAGGCTGAATTGGAGCTTCTCGCCCCGTATCGTGGACAACTTCCGGAACAGGTCTTTACCGAGACCTACCGCCCTCCCGCCACGGACGGTTCGGGAAACATCCGTCCCAACCTGCGCAAAGCAAGTAAGCTGCTGCGGGCGGCGGGCTGGACGGTACAGAACGGACAGCTAACTCACGTGTCCACCGGCGCACCGTTGCGCTTTGAGCTGTTGCTGGTCAGCCCCTCCTTCGAACGCGTGGCGTTGCCCTTCAAACGCAATCTGGAGCGCCTCGGCATCGACATGTCGGTACGCACCGTGGATAGCGCGCAGTACCAGAAGCGCTTGGACGATTTCGATTTTGACCTGATCGTGTCCACCCTAGCGCAGTCGCTCTCCCCCGGCAACGAGCAGCGCGACTTTTGGACCTCGGCAAAGGCCGATATTGCGGGGAGTCGAAATTGGGCCGGCATCAAGGATCCCGTCGTCGACCAATTGGTGGAGCAGGTGATCGCGGCGCCGGACCGTGCGTCTCTCATCAACCGAACCCGCGCCCTGGACCGGGCGCTGCTGTGGGGCCACTATGTGATACCCCAGTGGCACGTAAGAAATTTCCGCGTCGCCTATTGGGATAAATTCGAGCGTCCCACCACGGCGCCAAGATACGCCCTGGGATTTGATACCTGGTGGATTAACGAGGAGAAGGCCGCGGCGCTGCAACCTCGACCCGCACAGCAGTAACAGCCGCGTAGCTCCATGACCGCCTATATCGCTCGCCGCCTGCTGCTCATGATTCCCACCCTCTTGGGCATCATGCTGGTTAATTTCCTCATCGTGCAGTCGGCCCCCGGCGGCCCTATCGAGCGCCTTATTGCGGAGATCAAAGGCCATGGGGTGGAGGCCACCGCGCGATTAGGGGGCGCCCGTCAGGGAGAGCTGTCCACGAGCGGTGGCACCAGCAGTGCTCAAGCCGAATATCTTTATCGCGGCGCGCGGGGGGTCGATCCGGAACTGATAAAGGAAATCGAGAAGCTCTATGGCTTCGACAAGCCCGCCCACGAGCGCTTCCTACAAATGCCAGGAAACTACCTGCGGTTTGACTTCGGCAATAGTTTTTATCAGGACCGATCGGTTATCGATCTCATCATTGAGAAACTGCCCGTCTCAGTATCCCTCGGTCTCTGGACCACGGTCATCATTTATGTTGTTTCGATTCCGCTTGGCATCGCCAAGGCAGTACGTGATGGCTCGCACTTCGATGTGTGGACCAGCGCTGCCATCATCGTCGGCTATGCGGTTCCGAGCTTTCTCTTCGCCGTTTTGTTAGTTGTGCTGTTCGCGGGCGGCACGCTCTTCGATTGGTTTCCGCTGCGCGGCCTCGTTTCGGAAAATTGGGCAGAACTCAGCTG
Organism: Gammaproteobacteria bacterium; assembly: GCA_018224385.1. Classification (GTDB taxonomy): domain Bacteria; phylum Pseudomonadota; class Gammaproteobacteria; order HK1; family HK1; genus JAGTVB01. The sequence goes on along the minus strand of JAGTVB010000122.1, from coordinate 4,377 downwards.
GCCAGCACGTATCGGAGATTACCTCTGGCACCTCGTGCTCCCGATCACCGCACTTGTCGTGGGGGGCTTCGCCAGTCTCACGATGCTCACCAAGAACTCCTTCATGGAAGAGATTAATAAGCAGTATGTCGTCACCGCACGTGCCAGAGGTGCGGGCGAGCGCCGCGTCCTTTATGGCCACGTCTTTCGTAACGCGATGCTCATCGTCGTGGCAGGATTTCCAGGGGCCTTTGTCAGCATCCTGTTCACCAGCGCCTTACTCATCGAGGTGATCTTCTCTCTCGATGGGCTCGGTCTCCTCGGCTTCGAATCAGCCTTGAACCGCGATTACCCGGTAATGTTCGGAACACTTTATATCTTCACTTTGCTCGGTCTGGTGTTGAACCTGCTCGGTGATCTCATGTACACCATTATCGATCCACGCATCGACTTCGCAAGCCGGGGGGCCTAGAACCCCTCGTGTAACACCCCATTGGTGCACGCTGAACGATGGCACTGCGCTTCCGCTTAAGCCCGCTTACGCGCCGACGTTTGCAAAACTTCAGAGCCAATCGACGCGGCTATTATTCGCTTTGGGTTTTCGTCAGCCTTTTTGGCGTCAGTCTGTTTGCCGAATTCATTGCCAATGACAAACCCTTATTGGTCTTCTATGCCGACCGAATCTATGCACCGATCTTGTACACCTATCCAGAAACGACGTTCGGTGGGGAATTCGCCACGGAGACTGATTACCGCGATCCCTACGTGATGGAACTCATCACCGATCAAGGCTGGATGATTTGGCCACCGGTGCGCTACAGCTATGAGACCATCAATTACGATCTACCCGGTCCGGCTCCCTCGCCTCCGAGCCTGGAAAATTGGCTCGGCACCGACGACCAGGGACGCGACGTGCTGGCACGCCTCATCTATGGTTTTCGCATTTCGGTCTTGTTCGGTTTAACGCTTACCCTTGCGAGCTCTGCAATCGGGATACTCGCCGGGGCCGTACAAGGCTATTTCGGAGGCTGGATTGACTTGCTGTTTCAGCGCCTTATCGAAATTTGGTCGGGACTGCCGGTACTGTTTCTGTTGCTCATCCTGTCCAGCGTGGTAGAGCCCAACTTTTGGTGGCTGCTCGGGCTCATGCTGCTGTTCAGCTGGATGGCGTTGGTGGGTGTGGTGCGCGCTGAATTCCTGCGTGCCAGAAACTTCGAGTACGTGCGCGCCGCGCGGGCTCTGGGTGTCAGTAACTTCACCACCATCATCCGGCACGTGCTACCCAATGCCATGGTGGCGGCGCTGACGTTTTTACCCTTTATCCTCAACGGCTCGATTACCACCCTGACCTCTTTAGATTTCCTTGGGTTTGGGCTGCCACCGGGTTCAGCTTCCCTGGGCGAGCTGCTCGCTCAGGGAAAGGCCAACCTGCATGCCCCTTGGCTCGGCATCGCGGCATTCGTCATACTCGCGCTTATGCTGAGCCTCCTCATCTTCATCGGTGAAGCCGCAAGGGACGCCTTCGACCCGCGCAAGATGACCCGGTAAAACCCCATGCCGCCGCTATTGACTATTGAGCGCCTTGCCATCGCATTTCAAAGCGGCACGCAGCGCGTGCGGGCGGTGCGGCACGCCTCACTGCAGATTGATAAGGGCGAGACGGTGGCGCTTGTTGGTGAAAGCGGGTCCGGAAAATCCGTGACGGCGCTCGCCATCCTTCGGCTGCTGACGTCGCCACCAGCCATCTACCTGAACGGTAGCGTCCGTTTGGAGGATGTCGACCTCCTCAGCGCCTCAGAACGCGTTTTGAAGCCTATCCGTGGCGGGCGCATCGGCATGATCTTTCAAGAACCGATGAGCTCGCTGAATCCTCTGCACACCATTGAGAAACAAATCACCGAGTCCCTCTGGCTGCACCAAGGCTTGCGTGGTCCGGCAGCTCGAAGGCGAGCCGTTGCGCTGCTCGAGATGGTGGGATTGCCCGATGCGGCGAGGCGTTTGGATGCGTATCCCCATCAGCTTTCCGGCGGCCAGCGCCAGCGCGTCATGATCGCCATCGCGCTGGCAAATGAGCCGCAGCTCTTGATCGCCGACGAGCCCACCACAGCCTTGGACGTAACTATTCAAGCTCAGATCCTGAGGCTGTTGGGCGACCTGCAGAGGCAGCTCGGCATGGCCTTGCTGCTCATCACCCATGACCTGGCGATCGTGCGCAAGCTGGCGCAACGGGTTTATGTGATGTGCGACGGCGAGATCGTGGAGGAAGGTACCGTGGCGCACCTGTTCGCGCGCCCCCGCCACCCTTACACGCGGCGCCTATTGGCTGCCGAGCCCGGCGGTGAGCCGGTTCGGGCCCCGCCTGAGGCACCGCCAGTAGTGGCGACGCAGAACCTCAAGGTTTGGTTTCCGATTCGCGCCGGGATACTCCGCCGCACCGTCGGCCACGTTAAGGCGGTAGACGGTATTTCCCTGACGGTACGCGAAGGCCACACGGTTGGTGTGGTGGGTGAAAGCGGCTCCGGGAAAACGACCCTCGGACTGGCAGTACTTCGTCTGGAAACCAGCGAAGGATCGATTCTCTTCGGCGGACGGGAAATACAGGGGCTACGCAACCGCCGGCTTCGTCCGTTGCGCCGCCAGATGCAGATTGTGTTTCAGGATCCCTTCGGCAGTCTCAGCCCACGGCTCTCGGTAGCGCAGATCCTCGAGGAAGGGCTGCGCGCCCACAGGCTTGGCGCCGATGCCCGCACCCGTGCAGTCATGATTGCCGAGGCTCTACAAGAAGTGGGTCTCGATCCGCGACTGCGCCATCGCTACCCACACGAGTTCTCCGGAGGGCAACGCCAGCGCATTGCCATTGCCCGCGCCATGATCCTGAAGCCCCGCTTCGTGGTTCTCGATGAGCCAACCTCCGCCCTCGACAGATCGGTGCAAACCCAGATCATAGACCTACTTCGCGTACTCCAGACCCACCACAAGCTCTCCTACCTCTTCATCAGCCATGATCTCAAGGTCGTACGGGCTCTCAGCGACGAGCTGCTGGTGATGCGCGAGGGCCGCGTGATCGAGCAGGGATTAGCCGAAAAGATTTTCCGAAATCCCAGGCATGCCTATACCCGCCTCCTACTCAATGCCGCGTTCGAGCTCGATGCCGACCTCGTACCCCCTACCCAGGCAATGACCGAATGAGCCACGATCAGTATCCACTGCTTTTCGGCCACTCCTGGCCTTAGAGACTCAGCCCCGAGTGAGCCCTGACCGGTAGCAATTTGCCCCGCAGGCGTTTTTTCCATGCACATTAGATTATACTAATACATCGAACCGCCTCGCACTGACCAGGCCGGAGTTAAAGTCCTGTTCCACCCCTGGGCAACAGGCTCGCGGGGGCGCCCCTAAGTCCATTTTGGTGCACACATTACCAAAGTCTGGCGGCGACCATTCTGCCCCATGCAGAGTTTATGGGGGCATGAAACGTATAAAAGTTGACTACTTCACTCAGGTACTTTACGATGACCGAGTAAATAAGTAGGATATTAGGCGCAACTTGAGAATAATGTAGGGGACGTAATTGATGGCCACTCGTATGGACGAAATGCAGGCACTGATTGAACAGCAGTATCGACATGGGTTCACTACTGATGTCGAGTCGGACACGGTGCCCCCTGGTCTTACCGAAGATGTCATTCGTCTTATATCAGCGAAAAAAAACGAGCCCGCCTTCCTGCTTGAGTGGCGGCTGAAGGCTTACCGCCATTGGCTGAACCTGAGCGAACCTAAGTGGGCGACCGTGCATCACCCGGCTATTGATTATCAAGCTATTTCTTATTATTCGTCCCCAAAATCCTCACAGAATAATGGGCCAAAGAGCCTTGATGAGGTCGATCCCAAGCTGCTAGAGACCTATGATAAGCTTGGAATTCCGCTGCAGGAGCGGGCAGCGCTGGCTGGCGTGGCGGTGGACGCGGTGTTTGACAGCGTCTCGGTGGCCACCACCTTTAAAGACCGGCTATCGAAGCTCGGCATCATCTTCTGTTCCTTTTCCGAAGGCGTCCGGGAGCACCCTGAGTTAGTCGAGCAGTATCTTGGATCGGTGGTTCCCTACACCGATAACTTCTTCGCCAGTCTCAATTCCGCTGTCTTCACTGATGGGTCGTTCTGCTATATCCCGCCTGGCGTACGCTGCCCGATGGAGCTATCGACTTACTTTCGCATTAATGCGGCCAAGACCGGGCAGTTTGAACGCACCCTCATCATCGCCGATGAGGGAAGTTACGTGAGCTACCTTGAGGGGTGCACTGCACCCATGCGCGATGAAAACCAACTGCATGCCGCCGTAGTAGAGCTCGTCGCACTGGAGCATGCGCAGATAAAGTACTCGACTGTGCAGAATTGGTATCC
>JAGTVB010000121.1 GCA_018224385.1 Gammaproteobacteria bacterium | reverse complement strand
TTCGATATCCTCGATTCCATTGTGCTTTGCGAATTTCCTAAGAGCATCCACGACTACTTTTACATGAATTGGTTCACGTGTATTCAAAGCAATTCCATGCTCCACAGCCTCACCCACACCATCATCCAATGGAACGTCCACCATTACCCACCTAGCGTCCAACATACGAAGGCCAGTTGCGGCACGCTGGACCGTTTGCAAACACATCTCCCAATCAGGAGTGAGCGGATCTTCTGAAGATGTGGATATGATTGGCGGATGTGCATCATTGACAGAACGGGGGAGCCCCACACCGATAATTGACCTCGACGTCTCAACGCCTGCGCATTCATATTTTTTCTGTTCATAGGTCACCAGTTTTGGAAACATGTACTGATTTTTAAGAACCTCAAGCGCGTACACCCGGACACCCTGAAGTTCGTCACCGACACTAAAAATAGCGTCAAAGGCCACATACGCAGTTGCCCCGTTTACATTTGGAATTCGATTTTCAGCAAATTTCTTCAGTACCGTAAGATTGGATTTGCATGTGTCTCTTGATACGGGATCACGACAAAGAACCACAATCTGCGGAAGCGACTGAACTATTGGCATGACGACGGTCTCTCTGAACCCATTTGTTGCAGCATGAACCACTAATGCGACACAGAAGCATGTCGCTACACAAAAGACAAAAAGTAGAATTGTCCATCGAGACGGCTCCCTCCAACTCCCTCCAGTTATCGTTCGAGTGAACAAGATGTTTTACCGTTAAATTAGGCGGCTTTATCACGCATTTATCAATTTTCTAACGAAGCAGCGCGCGTTCCTGAACTTTGTATGGAACGACCGAATCAATATCTTCACCTCGGCAAGGTCCATACCATGGTAACCTTGACCAGTGACGATCAAGCATTACTGTTTGATTAGGTTTAAAAAGGTTTAGTAGGTCGTCGCAGCGCGCACGTGCGACAGTGCCGCGAAGATTCGCCGGCGTTATATCATATACGCAGACTTGTATATCCCAGTCAGAAGCAAGGCCCTCCAGCAGCTTCATATGAGCTTTTTCAGTCAGCCGTAACTCTGGTTCAACGAAAACACCTCGAACTTCCATACTAATATCATCGGAATCAAAGCCGTAGCCATCAAGACCAAGATCACGCTGGCGGTCACTTAAGTCTTGCATTGATATCAGGTCATATAAAGCCTTCCTAAGTGTTAGCTTCCAATCACTTCCAGAGTGACTAGCGGTTAATATCTCGTCCCCGGATTGCGTAGCTACAACATAGACAAACGGACCTCCTAAGACACTTATGTCAAAAACTACGAACTCATTCCTGGGCTTCTCCATATGAGTGCCAAGCACCGATTTAAGCGTCGCCTGAGATAAGCGATAGGGAGATATACCTTTTGTTCCAAACCACCATAAGGAAGTTACGTGGCGTTCTATTAGCTCCATTACCGCTTTACACCTGGCAACCTCACTTGAGAAATCAAAAGCCGTGCCACTCGTGTCACTGCGAGGATCGAAGTGCGGGTGGCCTTCTGAGAAGAGCAATATTTCTTGCGAAGGAGTTAGCACCTGTTCATGTGTCACTAGATCTTCACCTGCCAGGAACCCATTTGTGAAGCAGGCGCACGACTCTGCTGCCTGGAATACCGCCCTTCGCTCACAGTATTCAGCATAGGCGATAGTAATTGCCTGTGAGCTAGATCGTGAAAGGCCAATAGTGCTAATGGATACTGACTCGGCCTCGCCCACGCGGGAAGACAAAATCGCGCGGGTTATACTCGCGCCATTTATTAGGTTGTCCACGCGCATGCTATGGATATCGTTCTGTAGCGTAGAGGCCGCGTTAAGAAAGCCGCCTGCTCTCTTTCTAAGGTCAAAATCGACCGGACTTACGCTGTGTCGCATAACTTTTCTAGCATTGCCGCCATATGCAGACTGTACTATTGCTTCCGCCAAACCATTAGCATCTATACCATGATAGTGGTGTTCGGTTAAGGCAAGCCGGTCAAATGCCTTCGACGCCACAAGCAATTGCAAATATTTATGCGCTCGGTCTTTCTTAGTAATAAGATAAAGAGTAGCCCCAATCGCATCCACAACAGCAACAATTGACGGCGTCTTCAGTGCGCCATCACTAACATGTCGTTGCTCAATCTGATTGGCGCGAAAAACGTAGATAAATATTGTCTGTGGGAAAGCGCGCCTTTTAATTTTGCCCCCCAAATGACGGATAGATCTTTTGAGGCCGCTCGCCAACGCGACGTCACAGATTTCTACCTTAAAGGGATTAGCGTTCAATCTAAATTCGAGCTGACGGGCGCTCAGACAAGAATCCGCTAGAAGAGTCTGAGTTCTCTGTGGCAATGAATGGCGAGCTGACTGAATAATTCGTTTTTCGATTAGGGCCAACGTCACGGTTCGTTCGCCACCAATTATCTTTTGCCTTTCGTTCTTACTAATGCAATTTACAACGCGTTCTGAATCCTCATCTAAGGAAATCGAGCATATTCCTGCCCTGGTTAAATACTGTGTGCCCTTCTTCCATTCGGAATATACACCAGGGCAAAACTCAAGCTCGCTGTATCGGCTAGGTGAAAGTGTTCTTGATTTATCCCGAAGATGCATGGGTTCTGAGTTACCGGTTTACAGGCACGACTTTTGCAATAGCTCTTAGTGAAACCTCGGCTACCTTACCGAATAGTCTCCTATCGCGGATCCAGTTCGCGATAGCCGGTCCGTTTCGGTAGTACCAGTAAATAAAGATCCTGCCAGCCTTGTGTTCAAACAAAACGTTATCACGAAAGTCAGAAAGATCTTTTACAATGCTCGAGTTTCTGGAACCCGTTACTGCAGTAGCAACGAAACAGTCTTCTGCTAATTGCTCTGCAAGCTCAGGTGGGATATAGATTGGCTCATACGGATCGCCCCCACCCCCTGAACCTCCCCCACAAGTATCACGGCTACACTCAAGCGCCTCACCTGCCTGGGCTAGCAAGAACTGGTTTGTCGAGAGTAGCTCATCCTGCGAAAGCAGATGTTCCGGCATCTCATATACTGAAACCGTATCGGGTGCTACTGTAGTGAATTCATCCTCCGGCGCGCTCCCTTCGGCTGAATGAGGAAGCACAGTACTTGATGCAGTTACGGCTACTGCACCAACATAAAGAGCTGCTCGGACATTCTGAACGAGGCTTTTTTTATCGTGATTGTTGTCAGTCATTGAATCTCCCTCCATTTATGCGGGGTGATACGGTTCTTGCCGTTTCGTTGCTAATTTTAATGAGCCACATTTGAGCCATTACCACTTTGCCAAGGCCCATGCCAGCGTCATACAAGGCGGAGGGGGAACCCTTTTTGACCCGGCGTTTGCATGTTCCATCCCTTTTTTGCTCATCAGCATCCGTCGGGGTTCGCCTACGCTACCGCCACTGATCCGCGAGCTCCATTGTCTGGCGCCGCTGTCTGTCAATACTAGCGGTCGGGTAATCCTATTTCCTCCCCCATTTGGGGTAGGCCTGCCATTACGGCGTTCACTGCTTATCTGCCTTATGGTCGCGAATCCTCCCACTTAATCCGGCTCGACTATTAACGTCGGTTATTACTGAAAGAGCCGTTGCGGCAGCAAAGTTCTGAGAACCTTGGAAATCATTTCTCCCTGGCGGCACCAGCCGTTCTTTTGCATGGCGCTCTTCAGGTGAGTTCTCACCGTTTCATAGGCCACCTGGGCGGCGTCGGCGTGATCCCGCGGCGATTGACCTCCAACCAGTGCCTCGACCACGGCTGCTTCGGCCGCGGTCAACCTGAAACGCATCATCAATCCCTCACGAAGTTCGCCGGCCGACAGGGCCGGATCGGTCAGGATCAAGGCCACGGCATCATCTTTCAGCCGAATAAGAGAGGCGATCAGCCCGGCGTGAGAGTTCTCGGATGCCAGACGGCACATGGACTGGTCGCCACGCAGAACGGCCGCGATCTGGCGCTGGAACCTGCGATCCGCAGCGACGTCACGGACACGAAGCTTTCCGCCCCGGCCGCTCCAGTATCGTCCTGCGGCCAGGATTTCTTCACCCGCCCGATTGGCGAACCTGATACGGCGCTGCGGATCGACGACGAACACTGCATGATCGATGCGATCCCACAGGCTGGTGATCGTCTGAAGCGAGGATTCGAGGCGTTCGATGTGCTTGTAGCCTTGCCAGGCCTGGCGCAGGTGCGGGGCCATTCGGGACAGGGCCCGAAGATCGCTATCGGAAAAATCCGGGGCATCATCGGGCCGGATCAGTGAGCACTGTGCGATCGAGTCGGCGCCGGTCTCCAGCGGAATTCCGGCAACGAACCGGATGGCCATGGCGCGATAGACTGCGTTGAACAGCTCGGTTTTCTCGAAGTCGCGGAAGGGAACGTAGCGGCTGGCGCGGAAGACATTGCCGGGGCTGCGCAGACCATAGGCCTTTTCGATCAGCAGATTGCGCCGGCCATGTGTCTGGTTGTACTCAATGATGGCCGGATGAGGTGCCATGTTGCTGGCCAGGACCTCACCGGCATGCGCGCCAAGATCATAGGTATCGAGCGTGATACATCGTGTGTTCGTGTACCGGGCCAGCCCGTCGAGTGCCTCCGGCCAGGACGAGGTGCCCATGGCTGCGCCATACAATGCCCGGATGGCTTCTTCTCGGCTTGTACCCGTCACCTGCACCTCCCTGGTGAAGCCGCCCTGTTAGTGGTCAATCGTCTCGCGAATGAAACTGCCCAGCAGGGAGCAATGCCTTCAGAATCTCGGCAATCATTTCTCCCTGACGGCGCCAGCCGTTCTTTTGCATGGCATTCTTGAGATGCGCCCGGGCGGTTTCGTAGCGGATTTCCCGCTCCTCGGCAATCTGGCGCAGCGATTGTCCGGCAATCAAGGCATCGATCAGATCGGCTTCTGCGGCCGTCAGGTCGAAACGCGCCCGCAGGGCCGGCCGAAGGTCGCTGGCCGCCGCCGTCGGATCGGTCATGACCAGCGCGATGCGATTCTTATTCAGCCGGTACAGGGTGACCAACGGGGCGTATGAACCGGGGGCTGCGGGCCCGGCAAGGCTGACCACATCGCCCCTGCCCTCGGTCATATCGGTCACGGCCTGCTTGAGCATTGCATCGCCCCCGCAGGCGCAGCGATGAAGCGTCCCGAATCGATCGGCCCATCCCGACCGGGCGGCCAGGAGGATTTCGGCCGCTCGGTTGGCGAACCGGATGCGCAATCGTGCGTCGATCACGATAACTGCATGCGCAAAGCAATCCCACAAACGGGTCAGGGTATTGAGCGATTCCTCGAGCTGCATCAGGTGGCTGTAACCGGCCCAGGCCTGCTGCAGGTGGGTCACGAGCGCCTGGATCCGGCGGATGTCGCGGTCGGTGTGATCCCCGGCGTCGATCGCCTTCATGAAACTGAACTCGACGATCCGTTGGTCGGTGACCTCCATCGGGGCCCCCGCCGCATAGCGGATGCCCATGGGGCGATAGACGTGATTGTAGAGATCGCTTTGCAAAAGCTCGCGCTGGGAGATGAAGTCGCTGGTTCTCACCGCTTTTCCGGCACGAAAGTGCGGCGCGACCCGCTCGATCTGGAAATTGCCGTGGCCGTACTCGCGGTTGTACTCCTCGATACCGGGGTCCGGGACGACATTGGCGGCCAGCACAGCCGCGTCTTTTGATACCCGACCGTAGGTATCGAGGGTTACGACATGGCTTTGCGCGAGTCCGGCCAGCGCATCCAGGGCCTCGGGCCAGTTGCCGGTCCCCATCGCCGCCCCGTAGAGCGACCGGAGTGCTTCATCGCGGGTTGCTCCCATACAACCCACCCTCCCTTGTGAAACTTCTCCGGCATTGTTCCACAGCGGCTCGGGACTTACAAATCGCGCCACACGGTGGCGTCGGGACGAGCGAGGTGGCCGGCTGCCCGGACGCCGGACTTGCGGTGGTTTTCAGCGATGAGGCGCCTCGTGGAGACCTGTGCGGGCCTCATGTGCCAGACAATCCCTTGTGCTTGGCTCATTCGCGGTCGCCTGGCCCTCGCCCCCCTACTGCCAACGCCAATGCAAGTCTCCCAGGCAGGGCGGCCATGCCGGTACTACGGCTTCACACGGCAGGGGTCGCTGGTTCGAACCCAGCATCGCCCACCACCGAATTTTCCGGCGGGGCCATTTCGGCCCCGTTTTTCGTGGTCAACCGCACCGCAGAGGGGCGTACGTGCAATTGCGTAATGACCGCGCGGCCCCGCTCCCGTAGGATTTCGTCATTCCCGATGACTGATCCAACAGGAGCCCGAAGACATGCTGCCCATACTTCACACCGCTCGAAATCGCCTTGAGGGAGCCGGCTTGTGGCTGGCCCCGCTGGGGCTTAGGCTGTTACTGGCCTATGAGTTCTTCAGTGCCGGCCTGAACAAGCTCGGTGCCGGCCTGGGCGAAGCGCCCGGCTGGTTCGCCAACCAGGGCTTTCCTTTCCCGTTCGGCGTGCTGCCGGCCGACATCAACTGGCTGCTGGTCGCGCTGGGCGAACTCGCGGCGGGGCTGGCGCTGCTGCTCGGCCTGTTTACGCGCTTTTTCGCTTTCGTCCTGATCGTGATTACGGTCGTTGCCATCGCCGCCGTTCACTGGCCGGAGTCCTGGGCCGGCCTCGGCCAGCTGTGGGAAGGCTATTCGGTCTCGCGGGTCATGGACGACGGCGAGTTTCGCGGCAATTTCCGGATTCCACTGCTGTTCCTGGCCATGTTGGTCCCGCTGCTGTTTACCGGGCCGGGCAAATTGAGCCTCGACCACCTGCTCGTAAAGCTGACCGGTCAAAGCAACTCGCTCGAGCCCGTGGCCGATGCCACGGCCTTTGGACTGGCCGCCCTGGTCTTCGCCCTGATCACGATCTTTCTGATTCCATCGTGGGGTGTGGTGCTGGGCCTGGTGGCCATCGCCCTGTTCATTCGTGCCAGAATGACGCGTCAACCCGATAGCCACGGCAGCGACTGATGACGGCGGAGCAATCCACGGCCAGCGAACGCGCTCGCGCACCCTGCGTTTTTGTCACCGACGACGACGACTCGGTGCGCGAGGCGATCGCCTTCCTGCTCGATTCAGAAAACCTCGACTACATGCTCTGCGCCTCGGCTGACGAACTGCTCGAGGCCGTGACACCGGAGCATCGGGGCTGCATCCTGCTCGACGTGCGCATGCCTGGCCTTGACGGCCTGCAGGCGCAGCAGGTGCTCAACGAGCGCGGCATACGGCTTCCGGTGATCTTTATTTCCGGCCACGCCAATGTCAGTACGGCAGTGAGGGCTGTGCAGGCCGGTGCACTTGATTTCGTCGAGAAACCTTTC
>JAGTVB010000120.1 GCA_018224385.1 Gammaproteobacteria bacterium | reverse complement strand
GTCCCTTCGCCACCGAAGAATCTAATGCGTCATCCACGCCCAAAGTGCCGGCAGGAAACACCGACCTATGCGTCACAGATTTGTTTTAACGGCAACCTGCTGGCTGATCCTTGGGTCCACCCTGATTTTTCATGCAGCGAGGGCAGCACCTAGAGCGGATGCTCAAGACCGTTTTCTGAACGCAACAAACACAACCCGTCAGAGCGAGGAGACGAATAACGCCGCTGTGTGGCGCTTGGAGTCTGATGCTCGCGCTGGTGCGAGAACACCACTTCAGAACACCAGACAGCCTGTACGTATTCCTTGCTTGCGCGGGGTCTTCAACGAGGGCTCGATCGAAGGCCAGGTTGGGAGGAGCGAGTGTGCCGAGCCGTCTGAAGAACAGGGGAATTTCTCGATTCAGTTTGATCGCCACATCGGCACCCGCAGCGGCATCCTGGGCGATCTAGACGGCGTACGCGTGGATTACCGCTTGACTGGTGGACTGAACCTAAATGGCGTAGCCGGTTACCCGGTGCTTTCGGCTGAGGACAAGTTCAATACCAACCGGCGGTTGTTTGGGATCAGCGCCCATCTGGGCAAATTTGCACGTTCCTGGGACTTTAACAGCTATATAATCGAACAACATGATAACGCGGGGCCCACCAGCAGAGCCGCCGGCGGTGCCCTACGCCACGTGCAAACGAAGCGGTCATTGCTGTTCTACACGGATTACGACCTATCGGAAAAGTCACTGAATGCCTTTATCGCCTCGGGCGTCTGGCTACTGGCCTATAACACAAGAATCATCGCCACCCTGGATGTCCAAAACAGCCCGATCCAAAAACGGCAAAAGAAGTATCTGCAAGAAAGTACGGTATCCACAAAAGGATGGAAATGGCCGCTTCCTTCCGAACAGATTCTGCAGCTCACCAAGGACGGCGCACGAGCGGTCAACACACTGGGCCTCGGCCTCTCTCATGCGTTTTCGCCACGGCTCACGTTAAGCGGTGATATTGCGCTAATCGATCCAGCGAACGATGAGGACGCCGATGGCGCGCCATTTCATGAGTCGTTTGAGTATTTTTCTCACTTGAAATTGAGCGCCAAGGACTCGATGGTTTCCGGGAATAGTAACGTGCTCGACCTGCGCCACAGCGTCAGCGATTCTTCGCAGATCAGCTCGGCTTGTATCAACAGCCGATATGAGATCAATCCGTACTGGACCATCAACCCTCGTTTTAGCGCCGATTACGGTAGCATGAGGAATGACAACTCCGAAAGCTGGGTCAGTTCTTCCGCCGTGAAAATGGAATACCGTTGGAAAAGAACAGGCGCGCTCGAGTTCGAGCTCGGTGGTAAGTGGTTGAACGAGGAAACCCCTGATATCGATCAACGCTATGCTACCTATTTCCTGGCCTTCGGATACCAGACGAAATTCTGACTCGCATGTGTAACGAGGCGAGAATTCCAGGTTTCACACACCGGAATGCGCGCAAACGTTAATCACACGCGCCCGATGGGTGCCATCGGTGGTAACCTTGCTGCGGGCCTGCCATGTCCCGGAATCCTCGTGGGGAGATCTCTACGAGAAGGATTTGGCCGAGCGCCTGGCCATCATCGGTAACGAGGCCGGCAATTCACGGCCTCTCCCTAACGACGCTCAGTTATCGGGCGCCGGGGCTACTTGCTTGTCGGTAAAGTGGCCCAAGAGCAAAATGCTTGGGATTTTCGCCGGATGGGGGTTAATCCGAATAGGCACGCAGTAACGAGCGCCCTACTGTGGGGCAGGACGCGCTCGGGGAGCAGGATCCGCATCGGGCCGACGAGGCGGCTGCGGATGAAGTGGGCGGGGGGACAGGGACGCTAATTCGATGCAAGCACTCATATAGCCGATGCCAACGCCGCTTTCAGCCCCTTTACAGTCTCTTGGAAGTGCGAGGTAGCACAGTGGAACAGGTTGTCACGGTCACCGTCAATCCGTCCCTCGACGTCTCGGCCACGGTGGATCGCCTGGAGCCGATCAAGAAGCTCCGCAGCTATAACGTGAGGCGCGATGCCGGGGGTGGCGGCATCAACGTCGCCCGGGCGATTCATGTGCTCGGGGGTGAGGCACACGCGGTGTACGCCGCAGGCGGAGCCATCGGCCGGCAGCTCGAGGCGCTGCTCGGGGCTACCGGGGTGACCGCACAAGTCGTTCCCATCGCAGACCAGACACGGGAAAACTTCACCGTTTACGAGCAGCTCTGCGGCACCGAATATCGCTTCGTCATGCCCGGCCCGACATTGCATGAAGCGGAGTGGCGAGGCCTTATCGACGCAGTGGCGGCGCTCGACGCCGCGTATGTTGTGCTCAGCGGCAGCCTTCCCGATGGGGTTCCGAAAAACCTGTACGGATTGCTTATCCAGCGCCTCAAGCGCGCGGACACGAGGGTGGTGCTCGATACCTCGGGGGCGGCATTGAACGCCGGATTGGCTGAAGGAGTGTTCCTGGTCAAGCCGAATCTCCGCGAGCTGCAAAGCGCCACCGGAGCGTCCCTTGATACCGATGAGGCACGCGAGGCGGCGGCGCGAAGCCTCATTGTCGAGGGCCGCACCGAGGTCGTGGCTTTGACCTTAGGAGAGCACGGTGCATTGTTTGTCTGGCGCGAGGGGGCGTTGCGGCTGCCGGCACCCAAGGTAGACGCCTGCAGTTCGGTGGGTGCGGGAGACAGTTTCATGGCCGGCTTGGTGCTGCGCCTCGCCCAGGGCGCCAGCCGGGAAACCGCGTTTCGCTTCGCCCTCGCCGCGGGAACGGCGGCGCTGCTCACACCGGGACCGGAGTTGTGTCGGCGCGAGGATGCGGAACGCCTCTATCAAGCGCAGTTGTTCTGAAACGGCTTCTGAGGAGAAGGTATGAGCGAACAAACGCGCCCACTCGGCGACCCGCGCGCCTCGGTTCCGAGTCGGCTGGTGCATCACCCGAAGTGGATTGCCGCGCTCGGGGTTGCGCTCATGGCCATGGGCGCAGCGGCGATCATCGTGCCGCTCCTTACTCGCCTGGGGATAGAGTTGCTCAGTGGGTGGCTGCTGATATTGAGCGGTGTGGTGCACGGCTGGTCGCTGTTCAGCATGCGTCGCCTCTGGAGGATCTCCGGATCGGCAATGCTCGCCATCCTCTCCCTTGTGGTTGGCATCCTTATATTGTTCAACCCGAGGGAAGGCCTCCTGACATTTGCGCTTATTCTAGGGGCGTATTTTCTTGCCGCGGGCGTGACTAAGGTTTTTGCTGCCTTTCAAGACGAGCACGCATCACAACGTGGTTGGGGGATCGTCAGCGGTACCGTCAGCCTGATCATCGCAGGCTTGATCTTGTGGCGCTCGCCCGACATCGCCGCATGGGCGTTCGGACTGCTGCTTGGTATCGACCTGTTAATGACTGGCCTCTCCCGGATCGCTTTATATGTCGCGATCAGAGCGTGAGGTTAGCTACTAGAGCGGGTATTTTAGGGTGCACAAGGTTAAGCACCACTTGTCTTAGCAACACAAAACTGCCGTCAAGTTTCGGAAGTCCCGGCGTCAACTCGATGCGTGTGGAAATGCTCTCGTTTCAATGTCACACCTATATGGAATTAACGTTATAAGTAAACAACTCGTCGCGCTAAGAAACCTACTTTAACTTTACTATCGCGATGTGACTTGGTGACGAATGACCATAGGAACTTACCAAACCGTTTTTATAAAGGGCCTATATCAGGGAGTACCGGATTGAGAGTGGCCGCGAATCGTCGCAATGGCGAGCGCCGTTATGGTTAAAATAGCTTCTGCTCGGCTACATTGAATCGGCACTACCCACAGGGCCACAAGGTACACGTTCGCAACGGGTTTTGACACGGAATCGATATGATGAATGCCTATGCGCGCTCAACGGATGAGGTTCTGAAAGAGTTTGATGTGCAACCGGCTACCGGCCTCGATACCAGCGAGGTTGAACAGCGGCACCAAAAGTACGGCCGGAATCAGCTGCGCGAAGCAAAACGGAAAGGCGTTTGGACGATCTTCATCGATCAGTTCAAAAGCCCGGTCGTCATCCTGCTCTTGATTGCCGCGCTGACGGCCGCGGCGTTCGGTCAAATCATTGAGGGCATCGCCATTGCTGCCGCGCTGGTGATCAATGCCGCCGTCGGCTTTTTCACCGAGTACCAGGCGTTACGCTCGATGGAAGCATTGCGGAAAATGGGGCAGACCACCGCCACCGTGCGCCGCAACGGCGAAGAACAAGACATCGACGCCACCGACCTCGTGCCGGGCGACATCGTCATCCTCACCGAAGGCGAAATGGTGGCGGCGGACGTGCGTCTCATCGAGATCGAGAACCTGCAGTGCAATGAGTCGGCGCTTACCGGTGAATCCGTTCCGGTCGTCAAATCCCCAGAGCCCATCCAAGCAGAAGATCCACCGCTGGCCGAACGCAGCAACATGGCTTTCAGCGGCACCGCGGTAACCCGGGGCGCCGCACAGGGGGTCGTCGTGGCGACCGGGATGGACACCGAGCTCGGCCGTATTTCGGAGCTTGTCGAAGGCGCCGACGAATCCATCACGCCCCTGGAGCGGCGCTTAGAAAAGCTCGGCCAGCGGCTCATCTACCTGGTCATCATCATTGGCGTTGTCATCGCCGCCAGCGGAATCGCCGCCGGTAAGGACCTGTTCCTGATGGTGCAGACGGCAATCATACTTGCCATCGCCGCCGTTCCCGAAGGGCTGCCCATCGTGTCCACGGTGGCCCTGGGTCAGGGTATGTGGCGCATGGCACGTCGCAACGCTTTGGTAAAGCGCCTCTCCGCCGTAGAAACCCTGGGCGCAACGACAGTCATTTGCTCCGACAAAACCGGCACACTTACCGAAAACCGCATGGTCCTGAGGCGTATTGCCCTGTCCGGTGCGGACATCGAGGTGATTCGTGGAGACGGCCATGCCGAGTTTCGCGAACAGGATCAACCCGTCGATCCAGAGGACCACAGCGCACTCAGCGCCGCCCTTCGCGTCGGCGTGTTGTGCACCAATGCGAAACTCGAGGCAGACAGCGATGCGCGCGGCAGCGGCGATCCGACGGAAGTGGCGCTCCTGGAGGGGGGCGCATGGGCTGGTCTGCGCCGCGAGGCACTCTTGGAGGCTCTGCCGGAGGAGCGCGAAGAGGCGTTCGACGCCAAGACCAAAATGATGGCGACCTATCATCGGTCGAATGGCGGCTATCTTGTCACCGTGAAGGGCGCACCCGAAGCCGTCATTCAGGTGTGTTCACAGGTGCGCTCGGAAGACGGCCAGGAGAACCACGAGCTGGACGATGTCGGGCGAGACCACTGGCTGGAACGCAACCAAGCCATGGGGCTCGACGGACTGCGCGTTCTGGGGTTGGCCGAAGGCAACCTGGATGACGCTTCGAGCGCGCCTTACCAGGATCTCATCCTGCTCGGCCTCGTGGGTCTCTACGATCCGCCGCGGGAAACGGTCAAGGATGCCATTGCCGCTTGTCGCCGTGCCGGTATACGCGTGGTC
>JAGTVB010000119.1 GCA_018224385.1 Gammaproteobacteria bacterium | reverse complement strand
CCATTGGGGATTTCTCCGTAGCAGCATCCTTCGGAAACGTACATGGCGTGTATAAGCCGGGCAATGTAAAACTACGGCCGGAAATTCTCAAGAACTCCCAAGAGTTGGTGCAGAAAAGACACAGCAACCAACGAAATCCGTTGAATCTGGTCTTCCATGGCGGTTCTGGATCGGAAAAAGAGAAAATTCGTGAGGCAGTCAGTTATGGCGTATTTAAAATGAATATCGATACCGATACACAGTTCGCCTTCTCAGCGCCGATTGGGAAATATGTGAGCGAGAATCCCAGAGCCTTCCAATATCAAATCGATCCTGAGGATGGCACTCCCTATAAGAAGCAGTATGATCCGAGGAAGTACCTGCGACTTGCCGAGCTCAGCACGATAGAGCGGCTGCAGGAGGCTTTCGCGGACCTCGGTTCCATGGGCAAGTCCTTGGCACAGTAATAAGGGCCGACAGAGGCGAGAGAACACAGACGATTAGCATGCCACCTGCGTTCCTCGCTATCGGCCTTGAGGTCGAGGAGCTTTTTGTTTCCTCGCCTCAGCGCTGGTTGATCCCGGCCCCCCTTGTCTGCATAATGTCCAGCATGGATTTTATAAGAATGTTTCCTATTCTCAACCACGTAAGAGGGGAGTTTGATCTATGACCACCACGCATGATGGCCATAAGAGGACCAACAACAAAAAGCTTTTGGCTTGGGTGGACCAAATGGCCGCCCTGTGCAAACCGGAGCGGATCTACTGGTGCGACGGCTCTCAGGAGGAATACGACCGATTGTGCGAGGAGCTCGTGGATGTGGGCGTGTACACGCGCCTCAATCCTGAGAAGCGAACGAATTGTTACCTCGCACGTTCCCATCCGAGCGATGTCGCCCGGGTGGAAAACCGAACCTTCATCTGCTCCGAGAAGGAGGAGGATGCCGGCCCGACGAACAACTGGATGGATCCAAAGGAAATGCGAGCCCACCTCAACGAGGCCTTCGACGGCTGCATGCGTGGGCGCACGATGTATGTCATTCCCTTTAGCATGGGACCACTCGGATCGCCCATCGCTCATATCGGCGTAGAAATCACGGATTCCGCCTACGTCGTTACCAATCAGAGAATTATGACCCGCATGGGGCAAGGCGCCCTAGACGTGCTTGGAGCTGATGGCGACTTCGTTCCCTGCATGCACTCGGTAGGCGCGCCGTTGGAGCCGGGGCAGGACGACGTCGCCTGGCCCTGCGAGCCGGACATCGAAAAGAAGTATATCAGCCACTTTCCGGAGACCCGCGAGATTTGGTCCTATGGAAGCGGTTACGGCGGCAATGCGTTGCTCGGCAAGAAGTGCCTTGCGCTGCGCATCGCCTCGGTCATGGCCCGTGACGAGGGCTGGCTGGCGGAGCACATGCTGATTCTTGGCGTGGAGTCGCCGGACGGAGAAAAGACCTACGTCTCTGCGGCCTTCCCAAGCGCCTGCGGTAAGACCAACTTCGCCATGTTGATCCCGCCGAAAGAGGGCTTCGAGGATTGGAAGGTAACCACCATCGGCGACGACATCGCCTGGATCAAACCCAATAAGGAAGATGGCAGATTCTATGCCATCAATCCAGAGTACGGCTATTTCGGCGTGGCGCCTGGGACTAATATGAACTCAAACCCGAATGCCATGTTGAGCATACAGGAGAACTCCATCTTCACCAACGTGGCGCTCACCGACGACGGCGACGTCTGGTGGGAAGGAATGACTGACGAGCCGCCCACCCACGCCATCGACTGGAAGGGCAATGATTGGACCCCGGCGAGCGGCATCCCGGCGGCGCATCCCAACAGCCGCTTCACTGCCCCGGCAAGCCAGTGTCCTTCCATCGATCCCGATTGGGAAAACCCGGCGGGCGTGCCCATCAGCGCCTTCATTTTCGGCGGGCGTGTCAGCAAGAATTTCCCGCTCGTCTATCAAGCCTACAACTGGGAGCATGGTGTTTACATGGCCGCCACCATGGGCTCGGAAGCCACCGCCGCCGCCATCGGTCAGGAGGCGATGCGTCGCGATCCCATGGCCATGCTGCCGTTCTGTGGCTATAACATGGCGGACTATTGGCGGCATTGGCTGCGCATTGGACGACAGAACGTCGCCACCCCGCCGCGCATCTTCCGAGTCAACTGGTTCCGCAAGGACGAGCACGGCAAGTTCATCTGGCCCGGATTCGGAGAAAACATGCGGGCTCTTAAATGGGTTGTGGATCGCTGCCGCGGACGTGGTGTGGGTATCGAAAGCCCCCTCGGCTGGGTACCGAGCTACGAAGAGCTCAACTGGGAGGGTTTGGATTTCTCAAGGGAGCAGTACTATTCGATCATGAATATCGATCGCGAGTTCGCACGCAAAGAAGCCAACGACCAAGAAGAGCTGTTTACGCGTTTCGGTGATCATCTGCCGCCCGAGATGGAGCTTGAGCGCCAGCTGCAGCTGGCGCGAATTTTTCATTCGCCAGGAGTTTGGGATATCGGCATGGTATCGAAGCAGGCGGCGTAGTAGCACATCTCTTCGCTATCCGCTTGAAGTGCCGGCGGCTGGTGCACGCCCACCACCCGCCGGTGCGCTGTCGGGGAAATCCGACGTTCCGAACAGTTTGCTTTCCGCGTCCTCCAAGGAACACACCAGATAGCCTCGTTGTCGGGCAAGGCGATGCTCCCGAGGTCCGTTGTAACCCCATGTTGCGAGAGCGCAGCGCACGCCGAGGGGAGCCACAGCATTTAAATGGTTCACCTTGTCGTCTAGAAATGTCATCGCGGCATAGGCGATGCCAAGCGTTTGATGCAGATGTTGAAGGTGCGCGGCTTTCGTCACACCTACATCCTTATCAAGGATGCGCTCTTCTGCAAATAAATCGATCAACTCGTAATCCTCCAGCAAGACCCTAACGGAACTCCCATCCTTGGCGGTAGCAATCGCCAGCAGGGCATCTGTCGCCCGTCGCTTGAGCCAAGCGAGGACCGGCGTGTACGGAGCAATGAGCCCTCGCCAAGCGACCGGATCATGGGCGAAGAACGCGCGCCGAACAGCATAGAAGCGGTCGTGAAAGCGCTGCAGAAACTGGCCGGAGAGGGTGCTTCGCACCCGATCGTAGGCGTGCTGATCGTCAACGCGGAGCTTGCATTCCAGGATCGAGAGAATCACCGCGTAATCCTCGGCACGATTCCCAAGGGGCATGAGCTCCAGGAAGCGTGCGTAGTGGGAACTGTTTTGAACATCCTTCAAGGTGACATCCGGGTTGCGCACGAGGTCGGCCACAGCCGCGCTAAGATCGGAAGCAGGGCGCAAGTCGGCATACGTGCGCACCGCCACCAGGAAAGCTTCCGGAGCGCTGTTGGAAATCACGCCGTCGAAATCAAGAACCAACGCTTTCATAAAGGCTCTGTCACGGTGGTGGCGAGCGTTAGGCGTGGTATTGAGGGCATTTGAAAGCATTAGGTCCGCGGCGAATCCTTCGCGGCGTGGACCGCACTT
>JAGTVB010000118.1 GCA_018224385.1 Gammaproteobacteria bacterium | reverse complement strand
CGGCACGGTTTGTGAGTCATGCGCCTCGGTGGGCGTCAGCCGCCGTTTTTGCAAACGACTGCTCTGACGCAAAATGTCCATCCAGCCTTTGGCCGACGCACGGGCACGGTCAGATCAACGGGCACAGGCAGATCAATTGTGAGCCGGGCGGTGGTGCCGTGACATGTACCTGATCGTCATTGGAGCCGGCGATATTGGCAGCAGTCTTGTGGAGCTAGCCCTCAAGGCGGGCCACGATGTCGTGGTCATCGAGGCTGATAAGGACCGCGCCGAGCATGTTGCCGCTTCCCTCGATGCCCTGGTGCTGAATGCGGCGATCGCTGAGGATGGAATCATGGAGGAGGCCGGCGCGGAACGGGCCGATGCCTTTATCGCTACGACCGGCGATGATTCGACTAATCTCATGGCCATGTTCCTCGGCCAGGAATACGGTATCCGGCGGTTAACCAGTATTGTTAATCAGGCGCACCATCGGCGCCTTTTTGAGCGGCTGAACGTGCATGTGCTCGTGGATCCCGAGGTGATTGTGGCCCGCCACCTCTTGGACATGGTTATGCACCCCCGGGTCAAAGATGTGGCCATCCTCGGCGAGCGGGAGCAGCTGCTGGAGGTGACCATCTCGGAATCGTCGGCGTTGGTGGGACAGCGTTATGTGGAGCTCTCTGGGCTAAAGACGCTGCCAGCAGAGACCTTCATTGTCTGCATTGAACGCGACAAACGCGTCTTGCAAGCTGCAGAGGATCCCCGTTTACAGGCAGGGGATGTGTTGATATTGCTGGCAAGGCGGCCCCTGAGCGAAGAAGAGCTGGAAATATTTACCGGAGGCGCGTAAGTCCGATGGTGCGGCCGGTCATCGCAGGGGTCGGGCTGATCCTGCACGTGCCCGCCCTAATGGCACTCTTGTCTGTTCCTATTTGCCTAATTTTCAAAGAGTTTTATGCCGTTCCGGCATTTCTCGTCACTACCCTGGTCAGCGGGCTCGTGGGTCAGGTGTTGGTTTCCGTGCGTTATCCGGGCATGGAGATTCAGCAGCACCACGCGATGCTCGTTGCCGCACTCGCCTGGCTTGCCGTTGCCTTCCTCGGGGCGCTGCCCTTTCTGTGGATCGCGCGATTGTCCGCAGCGAATCAAGCGGCGGGGATATTCAGCCCGCTGGAGAATGCGTTTTTTGAGTCTCTGTCGGGTTTCACCGCTACCGGCCTGACGATGGTTCCCCGTGCCAGTGAGTTACCTTTTAGTCTTCAGTGGTGGCGCAGCTTCAGCGAATGGGTGGGCGGCGTCGGCGTTATCGTGCTCATGTTAACGGTGCTGCCACCCGGCCGCGATGCCCTGCATCTGTATTATTCAGAAGCGCGAGGACAGCGGATCCTCCCCTCGATTCGGTCCACGACCAAGGCCATTTGGTCGGTTTATGTGTTCTACACCCTGCTCGGCATCGTGCTTCTCTGGCTTGTCGGCGAGCCTCCCTGGCGCGCCCTGAACCACGGAATGACGGCTATCGCCACGGGTGGCTTTACCATAACCGACGCAAGTTTAGCGAATGCGCCGGCATCGGTCGAAATGGCGTATATCGTGATCATGGTGTTTGGTGCCGTCAGCTTTCTCCTTCATTACCGACTTCTTTGGCATCGTGGCCGGCGCGCCAGCGTCTTCCGAGACACCGAGTTGCGTCTATTCTTGCTGATGCTGGCGCTAGGAAGTGCCGTCTTGTGGACGCAGCGCATTGCATCGGATACCGCCTGGCTGCAACGGTTGTTTCATTGGGTCTCGGCGTTGACCACTACTGGGTTCCAAGTGGGCCCCTTGGACCAGGCGGGTATTGCGTCTGTGTTGTTGCTCACGCTCGCCATGACGGCAGGCGCCATGGCGGGCTCGACGGGCGGCGGCATCAAGCAAATACGCATCCTGTATATGCTGAAAGCCATCTCCTGGTGGCTGCGGGGCACCCTGGGGCGGCCGCACGAAGTCATGCGATACCGGCTCAATGGCAATCCACTCTCACAAAGCAAAGCACGAGCCGGCGTGGAGGCGGCATCGGTGCTGCTTGCTATCTGGGTGGTGCTGATGTTTCTCGATGTCTTTGCCCTATTGCACATTCTTCCCACGGACACGTGCCTGGAAAATGTGATCTTCGAGCTCGCCTCTGCGCAGAGCAATGTGGGGCTCTCCACGGGTATCACTCATGCCGATTTGCCATTGGCGGGCAAGCTGGTCCTGATGCTTGCGATGTGGATGGGACGGCTTGAGATCGTGCCTGTGCTCGTCCTCGTTGCGCACCTGGTGACACGGCACTGAGCTTACAGACGGCGCGCCGTGCGCGCTCGCTGCGGCCGGAATGGCACGGCGCTATTTTCGCCCCATGGGGAAGGCGCGGTGGCCCTGCGCTGACAGGCCGGGAGTCGGAATAGACCCGGTGAGCCTGCAGGGCCGCTTTTGTTGCAAAAAAGACACATGAGGCGTGTATGCAAAAAAATTTTTGGAAAAAGCAAAAATGCTATTGACAAAAACAACGTTTCAGGATAAAAAAACAACATGTAGTAATGGTATGTCAGAGGAACCCTTGTCGCCGGAGGACTGTTTAGCAGAACCCATTGAACGGGCTTCATAATGGCAAATTTGCGACGTGACGCCACTTTAAAAAATGTAATGGGACGCCAGGGATCGGCATCCCTCCCTTATCCTGCAGCCAGTTAAGAAGCGGTGTTTATAGCGGTTCTTACCTGGCTCGGTAGCAACGCGTCATTTTGATCGATGCTCCGCCAGCGTCACGGTTGCGGCACTTTCGTCCTGAAGGCCGGTGTGACGGCTTATCTCCGGCCCCAAGAGTGTGGCCGGCAGGGATGGCGGACCCACGGCTATGCCGCCAGCACAAGCGCAGCAGGTACCACCCTCTTAGATGGTCCGGGAGAGATGCCATGGCAGCCAAAGGATATCGCATCGCGGGGCAGGCGCATGTCCGAAGAACCCGCTGCTGGAAGAATCGCTGTACCAGCAATCTGTTGGGCTCCGATCAGGACCAGTATGATCTGACGCTGCGGCCTGCCTTCCGAGATGATTCGACCGGTGTGATTTATCCCTCCTGCTTTACCGATGGGCGGCCCGCCCCGGTGCATGTGTTGGATAGCCTGCCGGACAGCGCTGTTCTGAAGAGGGCGCCGGATGGGCACGTGGCAGCACTCAAACAAACGGTGGTGGCGGGGTTCGCCCGTGGGGGCCGTTTCTATACCCGCGAGGAGGCCGTCGCTGTGCGTGAACGTACTCCTCCCAACGCGAGGCTTGTCACGACGTGGCACTTGGGCCATCGCTTTGTATTTTGCTCAACGCATCCTGCCCGAGCGTTGGATGAATGCAGCGAGGTGTCAGCGGCCGAGTCCTGAGGCTCATGGCAGGGGAGCCCTGTGGTCGCAACCGCAACGACGCGGGGGCGGAGATGGGGGGCCGTGCAACGCCGCCAGGTTAAGCGCAGCCGCTCTTAAGCCAGCGGTTCACAGTTTCCTAACGTGCGGGCCCCCGGGGCGGATCCGCCGCGGCCTCACTGAGTGCCCTCTCTAATTCCTCAAGCACAGGTTCGGCAGCAGAGACCTGCTTTGCTCGCTCCAAATAGATGCGAGCGCGCCGCAGCCGCCCTTCGGCCAAAGCCTTTTGAATCAGCCAGCCGTAGCGGGTCACGATGGCTTCCATTCCTTCGCGGGCCTTCGGGTGATCAGGTGCCAGCACTTCGATGGCCTGAAAACGCTCGTAGGCGTTATCGCCGGGCGGGGTGGTGAGCCGCAGCGCGGCCAGATGTTCCTGAGCAGCCGCCAGGTGGTGGCTAATTGCTGGCTTGTCGCGCTCGCGCTGGAGCGCTGCAGTGGCCTCACCCGCATGAGCAGGAACAAGGGATAACGGGGTATTTTTTGCCTGCTTTGGGGTTGACAGGTTTTTTGTTTCCGGCGATGAGGATTGCCGAGGGGAGGGAACGCTGGCGGTGGTTGCTGCCGAGGAATCGGGTCGGCTTGCAATCGACCCCATGCGTTGCTCGGGGTCGGCCGGTATGGGTTGCGGCGAGACCGCTTTCTCAGCGTCATTGGCTGAAGCAGCGCTGGCTGAGGCGGTCATCCGATCGCCCTTGGCTGAGGGCGCCGGTGGTGGTGGCGGTGCATCGCCCTCCCTGAGCTGTTGACCGGAACGGCCTGCCGGGGGCGCGCTATGCGGGCCCGCTGGCTCATGGGATGGGGTCTCGGGCCTTGCTTGCCGGGCTGCATCAGGGATGGCGACCGGTTGGGTCCGCTCGGGGGATCGAAGCAAGAAAGCAGCGGTCGCCAAAACCGCCACCGCCAACCCCCCGCCTAGCGCCCAGCGACCCGAGCGCCAAAGGTGCCTGCTGGCGGGTCGGCGATCGTCAGCCGGGGTGCCCGCATCGCGCTTGGGCCCGGCGGTGGTAGGCATGGCCGCCGCCGCTTGGGTGAGTGCGTCATGCACCACGCCCGCTGATGGTGGGCGGTCCGCACTCTCGAGGGACAGCATCGAATCGATGCTTCGTAACAGGGCTGGGGAGTATTTCGCTAACGTGGGCTCGAGGGCGGCCTTTGGCTGCGGGTCGAACGCGCCGTTCTGGCGAGCGGCGATGCGCTGTAGAGCGGGTATCGGATCACGCCCGGCGATGCAGCGATACAGTGTGGCACCCAGGCCATAGAGATCGGCCGGTGCGCGCGGTGGGCCCGGGGCGTCGTACTGCTCGGGAGCAGCGTAGCCGTCACGCAGCACCTGCGGCCAAATATGCAGCCGAGCGGCCAGAGCCAGCTGGCTCCCGGCAAAGCCTTGCAGCACGACGTCACCGCTCGCGCCTTGCAGAATGCAAGCGGGATGCACGGCGCCGTGAGCGTAGCCCTTTTCGTGCACTTGCATCAGGGCTTCGAGCAACTGCAGCGCGACGCGATAGAGGTGGTGCGCTTCCATGGCTGCGTCCTGACCGGCGCAAGCACTGGCCAGATCGCGACCCTCGAGGTACTGCATGACGCGATAGAGAGTGCCATTGGCAGGCAGCGCACTGTCGGTACGGATCACGTTCGGATGCTCGATGGCAATGAGCATCTCTGATTCTTCCATGAACCGATCCAACCCGTACTGGAAGTCGGCTGCCTGTTTTGCCGAATGGGGAAGCACATCCAGGCCGTCGTCCGCGCGCCGGCCGAGAGGCCGCGGAAGGTATTCTTCGATGACCGCTTGGGCCCTTAAGTGATGATTCCAGGCAAGGTAAATGGGGCCATACCAAGTAGCCGCAAGCACCTTTTTGAGTTCGTATACGCCGATCTGTGTTCCGACGGGCAGCGGAAAGGGCTGCAGATGCGCAGAGGTTTCCATAGGCTTCTTATCTACTTTACATGGCTCAGCAAAGATTACTCCTGTTTTGAGCAATCAGCCGATGATGCCGCAGCGCAATGTCGGTTGCTTTACGATAGCCTACTGCGGCGACTGCAATCGGACGCGCGGGTAATGCCTGTCTGCTTGGGAATATGACGAGCCGTCGCTTTTTTCAAGAGACTGTTTCTTGTCTTAGGATTAAGCATCGTCAATTTTTGCGACATCCTCAAGCCCGGACTGGGCGTATGTTTTGGTCGGCCGTGTTCTGGTCAGTGGCGGTGGCTTTTTCTGTGGCGGCGAGGAAACGCAATGATGGCCGGCAGGTCGGCTGCTGCCACACCGG
>JAGTVB010000117.1 GCA_018224385.1 Gammaproteobacteria bacterium | reverse complement strand
GGATCGTCCGACGGAGACAAAAGACGTTTCCCCGTGGCGATCTGCTGTTGGGTCGTGGCGAGGCCCGATTGCTGCTGTTGCATGGCGTTTAAGCCGTTACGAAAGAGCATGGAGGTGGAGACACGCATGGCTTACCGTCCAACCACGTCAAGCAAAGAATTGAAGGTGGCGTCTGCCGCCGCAATGAACCGGGCACTCGCCTCATAGGCTTGCTGATAGCGAAGCAGGTTGGCCGCCTCCTCATCGAGGTTAACGCCGGATACCGCGTCCCGAGCGTCGGTCACCTGGTTGAGCAACACTTCCTGTGCGCTGCGCTGGGCCTCGGCCTTTTGCGTTATGGCGCCGACCGAGGCCACCAGCTGTCCATAGGCACCGGCTAATGTGGCGCTGCCGTTTTCCAGCGCGAGATCTTGTTGCAGGTGTGCAAGCTGGAGAGCATTTCGATTATCCCCGACACCCCCCAGCGCATCCGGTAGCGCCGCGGCGATTCTTCGCGGCTCTTGGATGAGAAGCCCGAATTTCCTGGCGCCGGCTGCAACCGGCCGCACCATAAAACGGTCACCGGCACTCAGCGGCACGGACACATCGATCTCGAAGCCGTCAACTCCCAGTGACCCGGCGGGAGCGCTGAACCGCTCCACATTATTATCCGAAAGCCGGGTCACAACATATTCCGTTCCGTCATAATCGAGCCGATAATCGCTGGTGGTCAGCGCCGCCGGATCCGTTATGGTGACCGAGGGCGAGGTACCCGTATTCTGATCATGGCCAAGCACCCGGGCAGTTACGCTATCGATGGAAACGAAGAAATCAAGGCCCGGATTTCCGTCCCGATCCGCGCCACTACGGTGAAGGCTATTGAAGTTCTGAGCAAGCCCAACGGCAACACGGCCAAGCGCATTCTCGGCTTCGGTCAGAACTCGATCGCGAAAGTCGAGGATACCCCCGATCGCACCGCCACTTAGGGTATGAGAAACCGTGATGCTGCTCCCGCCGGCGGCGACAGCGAGTTCCTTGCGCGTTGCGTCAAACGGATTGGCCACCACGCTAAGGCTCATATTGGAACCACCGACCACGAGGGGATGTCCCTTGCCAATCAGCACGTTGATCGCGCCATCGTCTTGCTCAACGGTGTGAAAGCCTATCTGTTCGGCGAGCTGGCGCAGCAGCTCATCGCGCCGATCCCGCAGATCGTTGGCCGGCGCCCCGCCCGCAGCGCCTTCGGCTTGTACGATCTCCCGATTCACCTCCGCAATGCCTTCGGCCAAGGCATTCACTTCGCTCACCAGGCCAGTCAACCGGCCGTTTGCCTCCTGCTCCAGATCGGTCAACTGCCGGTCAAGAGCGTGATAGCGTTGAGCCAGTCCCTCCGCCTGAGTCAACAGCACCTGCCGGTTCGCAAGAGAGGATGGATCGGCCGCCACTTCGTGAACAGCGTCGAAAAAGCTTTGTAGGGCGGATGCCAGTCCGGTATCGGAATTGGCCAGTACGTTGTCGACACGGGAGGCCAGTGCATGAAACGTTTGAGCCTCACCGGTCCCCGCGGTGCTGGTGCGTATTTGAGCGGTGAGAAATTGATCGTAACTCCGGCGGATGGCGTTGACTGCCACACCGTTGCCGGTGAAGCCGTTATCGGAACCCGATGGTGGTCGCGCCGCCAGCTCCACGCGCTGTCGGTGATAACCGGGCGTATTGGCGTTGGAAATATTATGTCCTGAAGTCGCCAATCCCCGTTGGGATGCGACTAAGCCCGATAATCCCTGCCCGATAAGTCCGCTTAGGCCCATGGCTCTGCCAACCTCCACCTAATCTAGCGACGCAAGGTCACCGAGCTTTAAGGCGCTGAGCGCCGGTGAATCCATCACCGCCAGCACTTTCTCTGCATAGCGCGGATCGGTGGCGTACCCCGCTTCCTGAAGGCTCTGTATATAGGCCCCGGGATCGCCCGCCCGGGCAAGTGCTCGCTGGTAACGGGGCGAGTTGCGAATAAGGTTGACATAGTCTTCGAAGCTTTCCGAAGCGCCGGCGTAGGCACGAAAGGCGGACTGACGACGTTCCATGATGCCATTGACAAACTCGATGGTGGGCACGATGACCCGAGACCCCGGCCACCGATTATTTGCCTTGATACCAAATAAGTTGAAACTATTTGCTCCGTCGGGGTGGCGGATCATCGCTTGTCCCCAACCGGTCTCTAAAGCCGCTTGCGCGATGAGCACTTGAGGCGCAACACCGAGCACTTGTGCGGCATCCTTGGCGTGGGGCAGCAGGCTTCGTACGAAGCGCTCCGGCGTATCGAAAACCGGTTCAATGCGGGTCGGGACGGGCAGCGCATTGCGAACGGTCGAGCGCACTTCGCTCAGGCGCCCAACTCGAGGGCTCGCCTGGCCGAGGTCGATCTCTCCGATCGCGTGTATTGGCGCCCTCTGCGCTGGATCGCGTAGCTGCCCCACTAACAGATCGGCCAGTCCAATGCCCCGGGATCGCGCCAGATCAAGCGCAATCTGATGATCGAAGAGACCCCGATAAAAATCGCCCCCCTGATCCGCGAGAAGAGGGTCGCCCATGGTGGTCTGCCGCATGCTCTTGAGCAGCATCTGCAAAAACAAGGCTTCAAATTGCTGGGCAACCTCGGGCAATGCCGCCTGAGCGTCTTGACTTACCTGCTGGCGCAGCCGGGTGAGCCCGGTAAGGTCGGTATAAACGTGAGCGGCAGTTGAGGCCGGGGTGTTGGTGGTATTCATTGACGGTAATTGCGCGCGTCGAAGTGCCCTTTCACTGGCTAAGTGACGACCCCCACGGCGTTGCTTGCTCTAGATAACGATCAGCTCAGCCCGCAGTGCGCCCGCTTCCTTTAAAGCCTCTAAGATTGCCACCAGGTCACTGGGGCCAGCACCGACCTGATTCACCGCACGCACGATTTCGTCCAACGAGACGCCCGGACCAAAAACAAAGGCGCGATTCGCTTCCTCTCGAACAGCGATCTCAGAATTCGGAATGACGATCGTCTCGCCCCCAGAAAACGGCGGCGGCTGGCTCACCTGCGTGCGATTCGTAATGGTCACCGAAAGATTGCCATGGGAGACAGCCGCCGCCTGAACCTTCACGTGACTGCCAATAACGACCGATCCGGTGCGGGCATTCACGATGACTCGGGCAGGAGCCGCGCCAGGCTCTAGCGAGACATTCTCAATGAGGGAGACAAAATCGACCCGCTGGCCCGGATCACGCGGTGCGGCAATTTGCACCGAGGTGGCATCCATGGGCAAGGCGGTTCCCCTGCCGACCGCGACATTAATGGCATCGGCGACGCGCTTGGCCGTGGTAAAGTCGGGATGGTGCAGATTAAGCACGATCTCCTCAGGAGAACCGAAAGTGGTGGGCGCAGGCCGTTCCACCGTTGCGCCATTCGGTATGCGACCGACTGTGGGCACATTGAGCGAGATGCTATTGCCGTCCTTGGTTGCGATGCCGAACCCGCCGACGACGACGTTCCCTTGGGCGATGGCATAGATTTGCCCATCGGCACCTTTGAGAGGGGACATCAGCAAGGTACCCCCGCGCAGGCTCTTGGCATTGCCGATAGTGGACGCCGTAATATCGATGGTCTGTCCGGGCTTGGCAAAGGGCGGTAAGGTGGCGCTGAGGGTAACAGCGGCAACATTTTTCAGCTGTGGGTTCACATTTGCCGGCAATCGAATGCCGAGGCGGTTGAGCATGCTTTTCAGACTCTGCACCGTAAATGGGGTTTGCCCAGTCTGATCACCCGTCCCGTCAAGACCGACGACCAGCCCATAGCCGACCAGCTGATTATCACGCACACCCGCGATGCGCGCGAGATCCTTGACGCGTTCCGCCTGCACCGGGCCGTGGGCGAGGAGCGTTGCAAGGGCAATCAGAGCAACCGTGAGTAATCGGTGACATCCCATGGAATAATCCGCTCCTAATTCAGCCACGAACGAGTGATATAGGGCATCCTTCATGCCAACCGTCGATGGCTTCCTCAGAATAGTGCGTGCTGGCCCGCTTCATCCGAGTGTGACCGCGGTCGAGCCCGCATCGCTAGCGAGTGCTTGAGTGCGACGCGCTAGGTGCTCATTACGGCGGGTCAAGCGCCCACGACCACCTAGAAAGCAATCTGGGAGGGTGCTGCGAATGACAAAAGCATCAATGACAGTAGAAATCTGCGCTAGCAATCCATGGTGTTAATTCGTAATCTACGCACCTGCTTCACTCTGCCTCGTGGGCGCTGGCGCGTTAGAGAAGCCATTTTTTAGAGAACATCAGAGTGATTATAGGGAGCATAGAAGCCATGCAGACTTGCAAATTGACGACCGCCAGGGGACACCGGTTCTATTGCTTCAGCCTACTGGGCTTACTTTGCCTTTTTGGAGAAACCGCCATGAGTGCTGGTGAATCGATGGTTCGTCTTCAGACCAATATGGGGGCAATCGCCATCAAGCTCGACCGGGAAAACGCGCCCGCGACCGTGGACAATTTCCTCGAATATGCTCGCGACGGCTTTTATGACGCCACCCTGTTTCACCGGGTCATCGATGGATTTATGGTGCAAGGCGGTGGATTTGGGCCGGGTATGCGCAAAAAATCGACTCGACCACCCATCAAAAACGAGGCGGACAATGGACTGAGCAACAAAGCGGACACCATTGCCATGGCACGCACCGCAGATCCACACTCGGCTACATCGCAGTTCTACATTAACTTGGCCGACAACGTTTTTCTCGACTTCAAAGCCCCGACCCGAGACAGCTGGGGTTACTGCGTCTTTGGCGAGGTGGTGGAGGGGCGAGAGGTCCTCGATCGGATTCGCAAGGTGCCTACCACGGCGCGGGCGGGACACGAGAACGTGCCCATCGATGATGTCGTCATCGAGCAGGTGGAAATCGTTGAGCAATAGGGCGGCATTTCGGCAGCAGACCTGATTTAAAGTAAAGTAACGTTTTGTGCAATACCTTCGCCAGAGTTAGGACGAAGAGAGGGTGGTTGTAAGTCGTGTTAGGATAAGGTTACCGACCGATTCCTGGACACGGAAACACAACCACCCATGCCTGACATTATGATGGTTTTGGCCGGGTTGAGCCATGGCCTGAATGCCACGACGTTGCGCCGTCTGGCGACGATCGTCGAAGCGATGCTCTCCATGACCGGGCGTGTCACGATGCTGGGCCTGTCGCGGTGGAGTGAGCCGGGTGGCAGTTACCGAACAGTCCAGCGCTTTTTCAACACCACGATTGCCTGGAGCAAAGTTCATTGGCTAATTGTTCGCCAGCATTTACTGGATCCGGGCGACGTGTTGTTGATGGCCGGCGACGAGGTGGTGGTCACCAAATCCGGCAAGAAGACCTATGGTCTGGATCGGTTTTTCTCCTCGCTGTATGGCAAGGCGGTGCCGAGTGTGTGTTTTTTGAGTTTAGCGCTCATTAGCGTGCGCCGGGGGACGTCGTATCCAATGAGGATGGAGCAAGTGGTGCGCGAGACGGTGCCCAATTCACCCAAAGCGGTGAAGAAAGTCAAGCAGAACCGTCGGGGTCGACCGAAAGGAAGCGGTCAACGCAACCGTCGAGAGGTGGCCTTGTCAGCTTACCTGCGCTTTGTTCAAGGCACGATTCGGGCGGTGTTGACACTGGTCGGGGCCGAACTTGCGGTGCGCTATTTTCTCTATGACGGGGCGTTTGGTCACAACGAGGCCCTGCAAATGGTCCGGCAGACCGGGCTGCACTTGATTTCCAAGCTGCGCCATGATGCCGCGCTGTATTTTCCCTACGAAGGCCCTTATGCCGGTCGCGGACGACGAAAGAAATACGGCAGCAAGCTCGATTACCGTCGAATACCCGAGCGTTACCTGAAGTCATCGTCGGTTGATAAAGGGATCCGCACGACCCTCTATCAGATGCTGATGTGGCACAAGTGTTTCCCAGAGCCGCTCAATATTGTGTTGGTAGTGAAGACCAACCTGCGCACCGGCGCCAGCGCCCACGTGGTCTTATTTAGCAG
>JAGTVB010000116.1 GCA_018224385.1 Gammaproteobacteria bacterium | reverse complement strand
GCCCACCTCCGGTATAAGCCGAAACCGAGGATGTGCCGGCGCATTGGCTAGATTCAGGGTCTCTGCCCGTTCAGCCACCAGACCGACAAGGCCTTCTTCATAGCCCAGCGACACCCGTCCGACAGCACTGGCGCGCAGACCTTCGGTCGCCATTAACACGTGTCTACGCGACGTCTCATCGCTGAGGTAAACGGAACAAACATCGGTGGACATGACCTCGCGGGTACGGCGCACGATCAGCCAAACCGCCTCCTCCAGGTTAGGGGCAGAATTCACGTCTTGTACGATGTGGCCCAAGGAATTCAGCATTGACATCGCGTCTGCAGCTCGTGCAAGTGACCGGAAAAAACGTGACCCTGCGGGGCCAGTGACATTTGCAGAATGCGAATACCAGGCCGAATAAGCCACGCACGGAAATGAGTGCCGGTATCCCTTACCACCAAAGCACAACCAAGAAAATAGACAGTCTGCTCACTTCCGTGGTGATCAGCGGGGTCACCGGCTACCGGCCACGGTGCGACCGCGGGATAGGGCCAATGAACTCGATGAGCGTAGGGACGGGGGGCGAGCATCGCACATATCCCCGCCAGAGCGGGTGCCTTCACTGCAGCGGGATGCGGCCAGCTAAAATCCCATGCATGCTAGGCCGATGTTATAAGCATCATTCTGAGTTACACTGCGAAACCATTACCGAGCATGGGAGTCCCACGAGACCCCGCATGAGCGCGAGGGCAACATGAGAAGTCCAGACTTCGCCCGCACCAACCTTGAACACCTTGAGAGACGGGATCTTCAGTTTATCATCGAGCACTTCCCGCTGCCTGGAAGAAGCTACGAAGAGATCGCACACCTCGTTCACACGCTTCCAACCACGCTCGAATCACTCCTCAACAGTGATTACCTGTTTCGTGAGGTCTGCGGAGAAACCAAGCTTTTGCTCAACATCTCTCCGTTTTTGCTCTTTAGCGTATTGCTGCGCCGCAACCTGCGGGATCACCGCGCCAAACCCGACCGCAAGATCATCAACTACCTTGCTAATTTGTTGAGCTTGTTCATAAGAGCCGATCGGCTTTTTCGTGTCGAGCCGCATGACCGCAGGGACCATAAATATCTGGTAGACCTGATCAGCGAGGGTGAGGCAGCCGATCCGCGCCGCCGGTTTCTCATTCACTCCCATATCGGAAACTACGCGCTGTTTATCAGCGGCTTGTTCCCCGCCTGGATTGAGTACCGGTATCGCTACCAACGTCGCCCTATCAATGGCCAGTTTTATGTGGACATGGGACGCACGTATTTTCAGCGAGCGGCAACCCATCCCATGGCACGAGAGCTTGGACTCGACGATGTTTTTCTACGGTTAGCGCTGCTCTTTGAGGCCTATCAAAGGACCCTCAACGAAATTTCAAGCTCGTATCTTAAGCTATCTTAGCGCTGATGGCTTGGTTCTGCAGGCGGCGGCCCTTATCTTTTTGCGCCTTCCGGAGGGGGTTTGGGAAGTTTCTGGATCGTCCATGCAGAGCAAGCGCTTCAGATGTGCCCAAATGCCAAAAGCAGCAACACGACTAACAAGATCACAGCCAACATCTTCATCACTTCGTCTGCATGTTATCCCTAGTACAATGCCAAGGTATCTAAGCATACACGACGCCGCGATAGCTCAGCAGCGCGGCTGCGTCACGGTTTTTTAGTGACGCAGTTACATGTTCGATGAATGGATACACACCTTCGTCGTTCTGTTCGTGGTCATTGACCCCCTCGGCTTAGCTCCCATCTTTGCTGCACTCACACCACGAGACGATGCCACCTACCGCACGCGCATGGCTGTAAAGGGTACGGCGCTCGCGGCGCTTATTCTGTTTGGCGTGATGTTAATTGGCGGCCGCATCCTCGGTTGGCTTGGGATTGGTCTGCCAGCGTTTCGGATCGCCGGCGGGGTGTTGCTCTTTCTGCTTGCCATCGACATGGTATTTGCTCGGCGTTCTGGACTCCAAGGAACCACCGCCCTGGAACAAGAAGAGGCCGAGCGTAAGGCAGACGTATCGGTTTTCCCCCTCGCATTCCCACTCATTGCCGGCCCTGGCGCTATTACCACCATCCTTCTCATGACTGCCGGCGACCCGGATGGGATCATGATCTATGCCCGATTGTTCATCGTGCTGTTCGCTGTGTTACTGCTCACACTCGCATCGCTGCTACTGGCATCCCGCGTTGCGACATTGCTCGGAGAAACAGGCGCTAACGTCATCTCACGCCTCTTGGGCCTGGTGCTTGCCGCACTCGCGGCACAATTTATCCTCGACGGACTGCAAGGGAGCTTCGCTTCACTCTAAATCTCATCAGCGGCCTCACTAAACGCGTAGGCGCCATAGCCCACTACCTGATCGCGTGGACCGGCCGTGTCCCCCGAGTTACGCTGATCGAGGGTCCGCGCCTGCATGCCATGCGCGCGCGCGAGCTTCAGCAGACCGCTGACCGGATTTCGGCCGCATGCCTGATGGTAGCCGATGTCTTCAAACTGCAGCGTTTCAATGGCATGGGAGGTCGCCTCGTCGAGACGCTTCGCGGACGGGTAGTCATGGTAATGGCTCAGATCGGAACTCACCACGAAGCGCGTCTGCGGACCGTTCCACAGACGCTCAAGAACCGCGCTCACAATCTCCGGTGCGGCCTCGCCGACCACGATCGGCACGAGCTGAAACTCGTCTAGAATGAACTGCAAAAAAGGGATATGGACCTCCAAGCTGTGCTCCATCGCATGCGCCGCGTCGAGAATATGGACATGCGGAAGATCCTTAATGGCATCATAAGCGGTTTGATCAACCGGTACGTTACCGAGGGGCGTTGCAAAGTAACGGGCCGAGCTCAACGCAAGCCCCTCAAATGCGACCCGATGGGACGGGCCGAGTAGCACGATACGGCGTATTACGGTTCGCGCTTTGGCGAGAACGCGATAGGCCGGTGCCGCAATGGGCCCGGAATAGATGTAGCCTGCATGTGGGGCGATGATGGCCTTTGGCGCCTCACCGTCAGTGTCCAAGGGGCCGAGAAAACCCCGCAACATCGTTTGCAGCTCGTTGGCGTCTTCGGGGTAGAACATCCCCGCGACTGCCGGTCTTCGTATATCGCTCACCGCCCACCTCCCGATGGTTGCGTCAACCGTGCATTAACTTTACGGCCGTCCCGCGGATTTTCAAGCGCTCTATTCTGCCACACCGCTTACGCCTCGGCGAAAAAACAGCCACGGTCATCGTTTCGACCGCCGGCAAATTCTAAGCGCGCTCTTACGCTCTAAAGGCTGATGCGGACGAAACGAGGACCCTGGCCAAACAACGGACTCAGGAGAACCCAGAGCACTGGCGCAACGCATTGCTCGATATAAAAATTTTTCGTTCGGTCACACGGGCAGCGCCGCCCGAGGTGGCCATAGGAGCAATCCTTACGTGCCTCCCGCAAGCACATCGCATCTGAAATCGGGATGGACGGTC
>JAGTVB010000115.1 GCA_018224385.1 Gammaproteobacteria bacterium | reverse complement strand
TGGGCAAGCCGACCCTGCAATGCTCGCCGGCGGGATTTGGGAGGCACTGCTGACCACGGCCGCTGGCCTCATGGTGGCCATCCCTGCGGCCGGCGCGCTGCACTGGCTGGAGAGCCTGGTCGAAGGCGTGCGCCAAGGCATGGAAGATGCCATAACCCAAGTTTTTGTCAATGCCGTTGTCTTAGCTCCCGCCATGACCGTGCAGATCGATGCCAGGGAGGACAATGCTGCCCATGCGAATTGAGCCTCCGACGCAGCGACACCGATTGCGTCTCGGGATCACACCGATGATCGACGTCGTGTTTCTGCTCGTGGTGTTCTTCATGCTCGTGTCAACCTTTGTCGATCCAAGCAGTATTTCCTTGGAGCAGACTGCCGCACCAGGTGCAACAACGGGTGATAGCGAGGCTATCCGCGTCCATATCCATGCCTCAGGGGGCATCGACGTCGACGGGGAACCCGTTCCCTTGGCCAACTTGACAGATTCTCTACAACGTCGTCTGAGAAAAAACCAGGCATATCCGGTGCGGGTGCAGGCCGATCACGCTGTTTCCCTGCAGCGCTTGGTCCAAGTGCTAGACCGTCTCAAATGGGCCGGAGCAAGCATGTTGACCCTGACCAGCCAATGAACGCCTATTACAACCGGATAATCCCTCAATGAAGCTGGCCACCCCCTACCGGCGCCGAGAGGGAGAGCACCTCGGTCCGCTCGTCGATGTTGTCTTTCTACTGCTTCTGTTCTTCCTGCTCGTGGGCCACATTACCGTCCCGGACCCGCTTTCCGTGGAACCACCGCACTCGACCGCCGCAGGGCCCATGGACCAAGGCAAGATCCTGATCCTGCTGACGACCAACGGCCGCATGGCACTCAATGATGAAGAGGTCGAATACCATGCATTGGGGGCGCTGCTCAAAAAACGGCTAGCGACAACGCCGAACCCACGAGTCGATGTCAAGGCGGACGCAGGGGTGGCCACCGGAGAGATAATTAAGCTGATGCACGTCTTGCGCGACGCAGGCGTGCAAGACGTTCGACTGCTGACCCAAAGCGCCATCGGGCGTGAGCACAGACCGTGACCGGGACCGGCCGTCGTCAATGGCTGGCTGCGCTGGCACTCTCCCTATTCACCCACCTCGGGGTTGGCTTGTGGCTCGGCCAGATGCTGCCGGCCACGGAGAGGGCCCCATCAACCGGTCTTACGGTCTCCCTGGCAGCGCCAGCGTCCGGCACTCAAGGCGCCCGCGTCGGGGGGAATAACCCCATCGCCGGAACTCACCCCGCGGTGCAGCCGAAAACTCCACCGCTTCCCGAGCACCAAACGCAACACGACACATCATCGAAACAAACGCTATCCAACGCAGAAACCCGGCTTACCACCGACCACCCCGACTTTGCCGCCCTTCAGTCTGGTGAGGAACCACCGCTTAAGCCCAAAGCCGTGCAAAAACGCAAGCCCCTTGAATCGGCGGCACCAGCGCCGCAAAAACCAACGCCGGCGCCGCGCTCCATACAACCAGCTAACGACGATCCGGTCGCAGCGGCGGCAAACCCCTCGATAATAGCCCCACCGCCGGTGGCAACAGCACCTTCCGCCCAGGGCCATGGCGCGCTCGCGGGTGCCAACACCGGAATGCGTGCCGCAACTCCCGCGCCCGGCAATCCCAAACCCCATTATCCTTCGGTCGCACGCCGCCGCGGCTATGAGGGGCGTGTGCTTATCCAGGTCGCGCTACGACGAGACGGACGCGCAACACGCGTTGAAATCAAGAAAAGCAGCGGCCACCGAGTACTCGATGAAGCGGCATTAGCGACCGTCAAAAAGTGGCGCTTTCTGCCCGCCCGTCGCCGCGGCCGTCCAGTCTCCACGATGATACAGGTGCCGATCAGCTTCCGCCTAGAGGAAGGCCACCGCTACTTTTGACTCTCTGCTCGTTCGTCACCATGAGGCGCCCGCCGGATTGGCATTTCAGCTCTTCATGGAAACGCTCTCGCAACGTGCAGTTGATCGCTTGCCTCATATCAGCAGCGCCCATTCTTATTGAATGGCAATTTTTCGCTTGACCACGCCAGCCGACTCCTTCAAAGCCGTTCCAAAGCCCTGTTCTGGGGGTGCAGGTCTGCCAACGTAATAGCCCTGGGCAAAGTCCACTCCATATTCCTTCAAAAGCGCCAGTATCTCTGCTGTTTCCACGAACTCCGCTATTGTTTCCTTCCCAAAACCTTTAGCGACCTCACTCATTGCTTTTACCAATATCTGGTCGTCTGTGTCCTGAGCGAGATCGCGAATAAACGATCCATCTATTTTGACATAGTCGACCGGAAGTTGTTTGAGGTAGTAGAAAGAGGAAAAGCCAACACCAAAATCATCCAAGGCGAAGCGACATCCAAGCTTTCGTATAGACGCCATTAGCTTTCTTGCTAGGCTGAAGTCCGCAACGGCAGCTGTCTCAGTAATTTCGAAGGTGAGATTCCGGGGGTCGACTTGGCGATCGGCGAGCGCATTTTGTAGTGTCGGCAGAAGTTCGGGATCCTCGAACGATCGGGCAGACAGATTGACGGATAGTTGCACATCCTTGTTCAAATACTTTAGCCTACTCAGGTGGTCTATCGCTTTTCTTAGCACCACGTGATCGATGCGTTGAATAAGCCCCGAGCGCTCTGCTGTAGAGATAAAAGAGCCCGGCAATATGATATTACCATCTACATCTCGCATGCGAAGCAGTGCTTCATAGCGTGCAACCGCATTGGTCCGTAGATCAAGTATTGGCTGATAATAAAGCATGAAGCCGTCGGCGTTTAGGGCTGTTTCTATCTTATGCTCCCAGCGCAGACGCTCATCCATCCGCTCCCGAGCCTTTTCTTCCACTGAAAATAAATGCCATCCGCTCCTGCCGGCCTCCTTGGCCTGATACATCGCCATATCCGCGCAGGCCAACAGTTCATGCGTGTCTACTCCATGTTGAGGATAAACTGCAATACCGATGCTCGCGCTCACCTTATGTGTTCTATCGCCGAAAGAAGAATGCAGCTGACCAAGCTTCGCATTGATCTCCTTGGCTATGCGAATCGCACCATCCACCGCCGTTTCACGCAACAAGATTCCAAATTCATCTCCACCTAAGCGCGCCACCAGATCGACGTTGCGGACCATCGCGATTATTAAGTTGCCTACAGACTTCAGAATTGCATCACCTGCTTGATGTCCGCTGGTATCATTAATGTACTTAAAATGGTCTAGGTCGAAGAACAGGAGTGCACCGGTTCTCTGGTATCGCCTCGACATGGCAATCGCCTGCTCCAGTTCGCGCTGAAAGCGCCGGCGATTGAACAAGCCTGTTAGCGGATCGTGGTCGGCCAACCAAACCAGGCGCTGTTCGGCCTGTTTGCGTTGACTCACATCAAGCCCAATGGATAACACCGCGGCGTCATCCGATGAGGTGGCGAGAAGACGAGAATGCACCCAAGCAATATCCCGCCCGCCGCCAGCGCGACGCATTATTTGGCACTCATGTCGCAACTCATCCGATTTTGCGTCATAGAGCGCGTCGAGTTGCTCAGAAATACCCGTGATGACCTCGCCCTGAACCAATAGATTCAAAAATTTTTGATCTTGGAGTTCCGAATCGCCGTAGCCGGTCACAGCACGAGCATACTGATTCGTCATCATAATTTTACCGCCTTTACTTTGGGTGAGAATAATTACTTGCGCAGTATTTAAAAGGCTGGTAATAAAGTCCTTCTCCCGACCTAACTCCTCCATTCTTTTTTGTAGCGCCCTGTTTCTCTCGGCGAGTTGATGTTGCAGTTCCTGCAGCTGCTCCGATAACACCAGAGCAGTTTGCTGCAGCACATCAACTTCATCCCGAATCCATTTTCGGGTCTCCTTTCGCCCAATAGTGGCTCTAAGTTTATCAAAGCCGCCTTCGGCAAGTTGTGGAAGATTGCGGGCTGTTTTCCGCAGACGTGCCATTGGCCTCCAAAGCACCAAAAGCAGTAATGCTTCAGACATGCTAAAGCCGATAATTCCGATAGTGATATAGTTTTCCGTAGCCTTCGTTATTGCGGATATCGCTTTAGTGATATCAGTAATGATGACGACGTATGCCCCTGCTG
The DNA here is from genome assembly GCA_018224385.1 of Gammaproteobacteria bacterium. Classification (GTDB taxonomy): domain Bacteria; phylum Pseudomonadota; class Gammaproteobacteria; order HK1; family HK1; genus JAGTVB01. The sequence continues at coordinate 3,550 of JAGTVB010000115.1, read as the reverse complement.
GTGTTGCAAGACGAAGCAGAGAAACCTCCATATTCTTACCTTCAAATTCCATCCGCAATACCCGTGCATCCGATGCCATGGCGGAATTAGGGCTTTCAAGCGCGCCCAATAATGGCAAAGTACGCTGCGAGTTGGTAAGCGCTAATACCCGAAATTTTCCCAGTGCGAATAGACGTTCGGCGTTACCGGTGCTCCCCCCATCGGCCTCGCTGATGAGCAACCCCACATCCGCTCCAGAAATCTGTCTCAGACTGAGAATCATACCAGCAAGCGAGGTACCGAAGAGTGCAATTATTTTGCTTTTCCCTTGGACGAAAAGGGGTAAGGCAACATACTGGATGCACTGTACGGCGCATTCCAGGACCTGCACCGGCCGCTGACGTTCATAGCTCTTACGAACGCTCGGCGGCGCTGCGAATGGCGAGTGTTCCCTAAGGCCGGTAGTCCCCCATCCTGCAAGATAGCGTCCATTACCATCATAGAAGCGCGCTGTATCAAAACCTGTGATGATCTGCAGCCCCGCCCAATGTACGCCAAACGCATTGCGGATGTGTTCCGTATCCCCTGACGAGAGAGCCTCGCGCATGCCTCTTAAGGAGGGGATAAGCTCGGCGAATTCCTCGAGCCTTCTATACGACTGGTGCGTCAGCGCGTCGATTTGTTTCCGATAGCTTTCATATGCCAGTTGACGCTCTTGGTCGAACTGCAACATCAAGGTCAAATAGCCAAAGCTGCTGAGGGAAAGCACCGTGCCAAGTAAAATCAGCGTCGTTAAACCTATTGCCTTCCACTTGAGGCTAAGATATCCACCTTGGATTGGTTCCCTCCGATCCTGGACTGTCACTAGTGATTTCCCTTACTCTGTATGTCCGAGAGAGCCAAGAGCAATCGAACTGCAACGGTGGCTGAGACCTGTTCGACTGCGCATTCTTCGCTATACAAAGAACGCCATAAATTAAGGGTGGCTTTAATAATGAAGATATTAGTAACTAGAAGCGAAGTGCTAGCTGGAGGGCAAAAAGGTTCCAGTACCGATGAGTACTAAAAATATCGGCGTTATCATCGCTTGGTAACCAACCTGTACCATCGATGAAATGAAACTCACCCCTCAGCATCAAGTATCGGGTAACATCCCAGCGTAAACCCACCGTCAGATCCTTTGCAAAGCGCGAAAACGAAGGCTTTCCTGTCAGTTCCGAAAAACCCTCTCCGTTTCTATCGCTACGGTCAGTATAAAGCACATCATAACGTATCATTCCCTCCCAGCGCTCAAGAAACCTATAAGCCAATTGCACGTAGCCGCTGTCCCCGGTCACATCTGTATTTGGAATTGCCGGCTCGAAATCGTAGTACTTAAAGTTACGCAGCGCGTATTCACCGGTAAGCGTCCATTTCAGCGCGCTGTATTCGGCCGAGAGGTAAAGGGCATTGAAGTTCAGGGAGCCTCCGGGCAGATCACTGGGTGTCCCCGTAGAATCGTAGCCTAAGCTAAGCCCCACACCCGATACGCCGAGCTTCACCTTGCCTCCATCCCGCTGATAAAGCAGTCGCCCACCCAAGCCCAGTTCGCCGCTCAGCTCTCCGGGAAGAGATGTTCCCAGAAGGGCGCGCTCAACGGAATCGCTGATGCGGGGAAGAACGGTATTAAATTGCAGCGAAAAGTCCCCCGCGTCCACCGATCGGGTGGCATACAGTTGTAAGCCATCAGCCGAAAAAGCGAGATCGCGTGTGCGGTCAAAATAAATGGACTGCGGTAAAATAATACTGGGACGCGTGAAGGTCACGTCGCGCGTCTCATTATAGAATCCAAACGGATTAATGACTCGTCCAAGCCGTATGCCGGCCACCGTTTTTGGATCGGAAAACGCGCTGTAGTCGAGAAATCCGTAATCGAGGCGAGGACTGCCTGTGGCGGCCTCGCCCGCCCAACGGGCGGTCCCCTGCATTGAGAATTGCAAGCTCGAGAGTGGCCGCCAAGAAGCGTTGATCCCAAGCTCCCTAAAATCTAGACTCACACTGTTTTCTGTTTCCCCGAAAAAGTTATTTCTGGATGTAATCATAGCCGCCTGACTGAAGAAGCCATGAATCTGTGCGGTATCAGCAATAGAAAGTGCTCGCACGCTCGGTGTTATGCAAGCTGCCAATGGAAAGAACACAAGCGCCGAATAGACAATTCGCCGCATACAACTAGGGATTTGCCGAGATAACATCGAGTACCTTAACGGCAGTGCTTGTAGGTGGTGCTGAAACGTAACCGATGGCGCCAGGGGTGGATTCTATTCTAGAAAGCATCTCCTCCTCGCTGCTGAGACTTATGGGCGCCTGCCCGGTGCCGGAATAGACAAGCCGATCCCACACTTGCTGCATCTGGTGGGGAAAGATCTCAAGCTTTTGCTCGCAAAAAGCTTGATGCACTTTTGATCGTTCAGTTAGTACAAAGACCCGGGTCGGTAGTTGCTCCGACCAACTGTGCAAGCGCATGCTGTAAATGGCGCGCAACATATTGCGGGAGATGTGTGTCTCGGTAACGCTCGGGTTGACGATCACCACGACGTTCCAGGCTCGCGCATCTAGATTTTCATTAGCTGTGGCAATGGGTACGAGCAATGCAGCCAAAACCGCGGCAGCGAGCGAGTGATGCACTAAAATAAAATAATCGCGGAATTGTGGCATCAATCAAGGAGTGTCATTACCAACTAATCCAATGAAAACCGATCGCACTCACTCGAGTAAAAGAACGACGTTGTTGCGGAAATCACTGGGTCTCTTGAGATTCAGGAAACGCTTGCGACAAAGGCACACCTGATCCCGTTCAACGGCCGCCTTCACCAGAGCCGGTGGAACCCAGAGCCAGGGGCAGCAATATCAAACCCCAAAGATCCGCAACTGACGGAGATATAACCGATCGCCGATAACTCGACTCCTACCGCCCTTGGCGTTCGACCGCGATATTCAGACATACTCATGCTGGCGTTTCGGTCTTGGCGCTTTGCAAGCGCGCCGTCGAATGCAACGCCGACCGCCCGCGCACCGCAGGGCCTGCCGATCCGCCCCATAGGCGCCAGCGACGCAGAGCGTAAAGACCAGAAGCGCAAGACAGACGGTTACCCAACCAATAGCGAGCGCGTTACCTTAGGAATGCGAGCCTTGCTGCGGCTTTCGGGGAGGAGGCCAATAGAGGCCACCGTGTGTAATGAGATCCCAAGTGTCCCTCTGCATGCGGTAAATGTTCTGCAGTAATTCACCGACTGCCATGAAGTGTGGCTGCCGGTAACCGTGGTACTCCACTAGTGGACCGATGGGCTTTAGCTGTAAGGCAAATCGCCTAATCAGGCGATTGAGTGCCGGCTCCATGCTGGCATACAAATAGCTTATGCCGTTCTCTGCAGAGGCTTTGGAAACCGCTGCCATCAATCCGAGCACCGTATGGGGGAAACGGCGCCGGCCGTCCCGAACTGTCGCGATTTCTCGATCCGTCCCGAAGGGAAACTCGTCCTCGCCCTGCCGGCGGCGGAATAGACGGGAAATTATTAGACGGGAAATCTCCGCA
>JAGTVB010000114.1 GCA_018224385.1 Gammaproteobacteria bacterium | reverse complement strand
TTACTAAAGAAAATTCTGTAACCATGGCTGTCGTTGGATTGCCTGATTGAAATAATCGAATTGAAGAATTCTGTCGCCCCGTGGTGCTTCCATTGGGAAAATGAAGATCAATTTTCTTCACTGCCAGCTCAATCTTGTCTTCAAAGACCTCTCCTACCACATAGGAGACAAAATTGCCGCGCCCCGGGACTTTTGATGTTGCATTGGGAAAACCTAAAATACCGCCATGGGAAATCTGAAAAAGATCTTGCCCTGCTTTTCGATCAACGTCTATGTCGTGCACCTCTCCTGCCAGATAAATATCCGCCCCATATCGCAGCAACGTCTTCCAGAATGCCGAGTTTGCACCACCTCGTAGCGCCAACCCCCCGGATACGCGTTTAGGGACTGGTTGTAGTACCGGCGTATGGCCTTGCACCAAGATATGATCAATGCTGGGATCAGCGCTTGCCAAGGCGAGCGTTTGCTGCAGCCAGGCAAGCTGCGCTCCGTCAACGGTTTCAGTAACTGGCGCTGACGGAGCAGTTTGCTTGAACACATCAACTGAAATCAACAAGAGGTTTTTGTGTTGTATTGCATACGCTGTATTGGCGTGCTGGCCTCCAGCAGGACCACCATTGTAAGTAGCCGATCCACTCGCCAAGCCTTCTGGAATCACCTGAAAAAATGGAACAACGAAGTTTTGGGCAAAGATCTGACGATGTTTTTCAACCGTTTCGCGCCCATAGGTTGCGCCGTAGACATCCGATTGATGATCTGCATCCCAGGAATAATCATCACCTAGTTCATGATCACCAACCGCGATATAGGGAATAAGCCCATGTTGATCGAAGAAAACCTTTAATTCACCGAAGTAAAAATTTGCGGCATTTTTAATACGTTGCTCTTCTATGGCAAGGGCTCGCACATTATAATCATTTTCACCAAGCTTTGGACCGAATATTCCTCGAAACGTACCATCCAGGAACCATCTTGCCATAACCAGATCGCCGGCAACGGCGACGAAATCTGGATTCTCTGCTGCCAACGCCTCGAGAAAGCTGTGCACGGCGTTAGACCAATCATTGCTGAAACTATTAGGACCCAAATGATTTTGAGCGTATTTAGTCAAATCCCCGATATCAACGTTTAGAAAGTCGGGGGTCGATACAAATGTCCATGACTCCTGAGCAGATAGCGGGGATGAGGCAAATGAAATGAAGCCCAGTGCGATTATCAGAATTTTCCATGTTTTCCGAGTAGACATAGTTCCCTCCTACAGTTTTATGCGGCCGATTTCGCAAGAAGCACATTACCCTTCACAGAACTGCACGCACGGATACCGGCCTACGTATTTTTAGCAGTATTCATTGCGTCTTCCAAAACTGATGTCACTTCCATATGACTCAAAATTTGTGGGCCAACACGAATACAAAAGCACCCGCTTTTCGGCACGGTGCAAAAATGGCTTGTTGAGGGAACACGAGCACGCGAAGCCGATCCTTGCAAGAGAAGGCGAGTAACGGGATTGGACGGAGCGGGAAATCTTAGGTAGCTTGGGGCGCGCACTTTTGCCAAGGCGGTTGGGATCCGTTGACCTGGTTTTCGCTTTGTCGCCTTTTGCATTTCACTTTCGACGGCGGCTCGTTTGGCGATGCACGCATAGGCGTGCTTTTCGAGTGGACTGGCCACTTTCGTAACGTCTCGAAGGGCGTGCAAGACATCGCCCTCACACGGGACACCAGGCCAGGCGAGCGCTTGGCCAGCGTATCGCCCGGATGCAGGCCTCGAGCCGTTAAGTCCAGCAGATGAATGGCCCGGGTTTTAGCATCGCGGTGGCGCTCCACGGCGAGCAGGTAGCACTAGAGCGAACCGAGATCGATGCCCACGAGTACCGATACGTTTGCCTGGAACAGCTCGTCGTGGGTAACCCGTCCGGGCAAGGGACAAATCTTGAGCGGCGGCCCTCCACAGCTGCACCAGCCCAATCACCGCTTGTCTGAGCCAGGCTTTGGTGACCGGCAAATAGGAAAACACCGTTTCCTCGGACACCTCGGTGGCAAAGGCGTATTCCAGGGCCTCGGAGGCCTTGTGCATCTGCCGGTAGACGAACTTGCGGTTTACGCTGTGGGGCGGGGGCGCCGAGAGTGTGCTGATAGGCTATGTACCCGCCCAGCCCTGAAGGACCAACGCGGCGCATTGTTGGCTTTCCAGGCGGTGCGCGGCGCAGCGCGGGGTGGACTGATTCTCACCGGCAACGGTCTCGGGTACGCGGTGTAGACTTGCCTCTCATCCTGTAGAAGACGTATGAGCACCGTCACTCTACACTGGGTCTGGGTATTTTTGACTAAAACAGCGACAGGTCAATTTTTGCCTGAGAAGTAGGCAACGGGAATCAAATCGGACCTGCAATCCAGCGGCATTCTTGCCTGCCCCCACAATCACGAAACGCCAATTGGCAGGACGGCTTCCGTTAAGGGTTGTCGAGCGCCTGCCTCCTCACCGCATCATCTAGGCAGCCTGTGCCACCAACCGAGAGGCATCCAACAACCCTTAACGAAAGTTGCCATCGACCTGTACGTCCAGTGCTCCCTCTTCGAAGCCTGATGACGTCACGTCCGGCCAAGCTTTCCCGCACCCACCCTCACGAATCAGCAGCGACACCGGTTCCGCCCACGATTCTCCGCCAGGTTAGTAGTTTCCTTCGGGCAAGCAATGATCGCATCCAACCGCTTGAATCGTCCGCGCGTAACCCATTGAATCGTAATGGCTGAAATTCGGCCGCTTGCGGACTTCGCCCTTTCGAGACTGGCAAGGCCGGAGAGAAGAATGGCCCCGAGAGAGCGGAATGGGCAACGGAAGAGGGCCAGTCGCAAAGTCCGCAAGAACCCTTACGAACCCCCGCGAACCCGCGCCTTCCCGCAAAGAAAAAGGCCAACCGTTTTCGGTTGGCCTTCTGGTATTGGTGGTGGGACGGCAACCGGCATCCAACACCGTTGATAGGGCTTGTTAGGGTTGGTGCGGGCTGGTGCGGACTTGGGGGAAACAAAAGACCCAGCTTATCGGAACTCTGCGGCTCGTGGGGTCAAGGACATGGATCCGCCCAGCTGAGAGCCCCTGATTTAGTTCCTCGCTACGGAATCGAGTTTTGGTTGGCCGAGTTAGGAGCTAGGACTCAACTCGCCCTGGCTACGTCTATCAGCTCGTGCCCTATCCCTTCTTGTCGCCGGAGGTCGCTCTGCAACGGGTGCAGGGGCTTCTATGCGGATCCTACCGCGGTGGCATCGAGGCCGCGGAGCGTAAGGGGAGTGTTCAAGTGGCGAAGGAGATGTGGGCATATCTATGACACTTCGAGA
>JAGTVB010000113.1 GCA_018224385.1 Gammaproteobacteria bacterium | reverse complement strand
CTAACCATGCGCTGCACCCGACACTTGACCCAGCCCGCCTTGCGCTGCCGCTCCAGGCGGCCTGCGTCAAGTGCGGGTGAGCTTAGGCGTTAGGCTGCTCTCAAGTTCTAAGGTATCCGATGCCGATGTCGATCCAGCATCTGTTCTGAATCCATACCAACGTCAGGATAATAATCAGGGGGGGATAATGGACCAAGCAACACTGGATCCGATTACTTTGGTAGTCGGTGTATTTCTAGTAATATTGGCTATCCTTTGGTTCTGTTTGCCGTTTGCAATATTCGGCACAAAAGCAAAGCTCAACGAACTGATAGTCGAAACCCGTCGTACCAATGAAGAGCTCGCGCTACTCCGCAGGCAACTGGACGGAAGCAATGACAAACTCTCCGTCAATTGAATCATGCTCGGCAACGAGCAGCCTAACCATGCGCTGCACCCGACACTTGACCCAGCCCGCCTTGCGCTGCCGCTCCAGGCGGCCTGCGTCAAGTGCGGGTGAGCTTAGGCGTTAGCCGCCTAAGACAAAAGGCACACAATGTGCTAGTCTGCGCTGATGAAGCCGATCGTTTGGAGCACAGCGAAGAACGAGAGCCTGAAAGCCAAACGGCGCATTTCTTTCGAAGACGTGGTCTTCCACATACAGGCCGGGGACGTACTTGAAACCTTCGATCACCCTAATCAGCAACGATACCCTGGCCAGTATATTCACGCCGTTGAAATCGAAGGATACGTATACCTCGTGCCGTTCGTTGAAACAGAGGACGAAGTCTTTTTGAAGACGATCATTCCGAGTAGGAAAGCGACACAGCGATATCAGAGTAAAGATGATGAGCAAGCTTGATAAGGAAGAGAAGGAGATTCTCGAGGCGTTCGAATCTGGAAAGCTCAAGCGCACAGGCCGATCGAAGGCGCTGCAAAAGCGGCACCAAGAGTATGCTGATGCGATGTTTCGAAAGGACGCGAGAATCAACATTCGCCTATCGTCCAGAGACCTTCGAGGACTTCAGAAGCGGGCATTGGCTGAGGGCATTCCGTACCAAACGCTGATCGCCAGCGTGCTGCACAAGTACGTAGAGGGTCGCTTGCGTGAAGATGTCGGCTAACCATGCACTGCACCCGACACTTGACCCAGCCCGCCTTGCGCTGCCGCTCCAGGCGATCTGGGTCAAGTGCGGGTGAGCTTAGGCGTTAGGCATCCGGAGACATCAACGGTGATTCGAATACTGTCCTTACTCTTGATCTTGTTCGCAACGGCGGGCTGTGCTGTGCCTATCTCAACCGCTGCCAGACCGGATGCATACTATGACTCGGTTACTTCCGATTCCGGCACAGCCTCACTTTTTTCGGGCGACGAATCAGTACTTTCCGACGAGGCTATAGGCAGGATACTTGAGTACGACTACACGCCTCCGATGCTAAGCCGAGTCGCCCTGATGCCGTTCGGTCGCGAAATCTGGTCTGAGTGGTCGGAGGAGTTGGCTTTGGCGTCGGACAGAATGCGCACAGACGTACTTGGGCAGCTTGTTTCCTCGCCGCGCGTTTACGATGCATCGTATCTTCCATCAATCCTTATACCTCAACAAAAGACAGTTCCCCATCTTCGCGAAGCGGCTGCTCGGTACCAAGCCGATCTTCTGCTCGTTTATCGGAGCTATTGTCGCAGTTTTCAAAGGCATCGCCTTTTTGCGGCGGACCGGTCTAAATCTTACTGCGGCGTTGAAGCCGTTCTTTTGGATACGAGAACCGGATTAGTGCCTTTTACTTCAGTTGCTTTAGAGTCGTTTGAGGCGAGTGAGAACGAGAGCGATATCAATTTCCGGGAGACAATGCTCAAGGCACAATTGAGCGCTACCGAAGGTGCGCTCGGCTCAGTAGTCAGCGAAATTGTTGGATTTCTGGCAAAGGACTGAGCAGCTGATGCCTAACCATGCGCTGCACCCGACACTTGACCCAGCCCGCCTTGCGCTGCCGCTCCAGGCGGCCTGCGTCAAGTGCGGGTGAGCTTAAGCGTTAGGCGTCACCCCAATGGCTGAGAAGAAGCCCACCATGTTTTCCATCGCTCTGGCCGATAGCGCCGCCATTGGACATATTAATGCGGGACTTAGCCTGTATAGGGTTTTTGAGGCTCTACCTAAGGAAGAACGTAAGCCAGGCGAGCAACTGGATTTCGGCCGAACGATTCAATCAGCAGTTCCAGCCGTCACAAACTTGGCACTGGGGTTGGAATTGCTTCTGAAGGTTCATCACTTTCAGCTAACCGGGACCTATCCCAAGGGTCACGATATTAGCCAGCTCGGTAGCGATTTTCCCACAGATGTCCTGGACCGATTGCGGGAGCATTACCGGGAAATGTACGAGGATCCCACGGTACCGAAGGGTTTGGAGTTCAGGTTCTCAGGGGGGGGGCCAGTGGTCAATCGAAGGGTGAGTGGCCGACCTGTGATTTTCCAACGTATGACTCGGCGATCACTTATCTTGGCCCGATGTACTCCAGATGGCGGTATATTTACGAGGAATGGGAAGAAGACTTCGACATCAACGTTTCTTTTATGCCGCTGTACTATGCCGGGATGTCTGTTCATAAAGCTATTCGGACCTTTGAAGGCGGAATGAAGATTACATTGAACGATAGAGTACGAGACGCCTAACATTGCGCTGCACCCGTCACTTGACCCAGCCCGCCTTGCGCTGCCGCTCCAGGCG
>JAGTVB010000112.1 GCA_018224385.1 Gammaproteobacteria bacterium | reverse complement strand
TGGTGGCGTTCTTCTCGAGGCCGCGGAAGGTGAGCTTTTCCGTGGGGCTGTCGCCGTGCTCCTCGACGATGCGCGCGCTCTGCACGAACATGCCGCCGGAGCCGCAGGCCGGGTCCAGCACCGTGCCCTTGACCGGGTCGAGCACCTGGGCGATGAGCGAGACCAGCGAGACAGGCGTGAAGAACTCGCCGCCATCGTGGGCCTTCTGATCGGCGAACTGGGTGAGGAAATATTCATAGATGCGGCCGAAAACATCGCCGGAGACCTTCTTTAGCTCGTCGGGGTTGAGGGTGCGCAGCAGCTGGCCGAGCACCTGATTGTCCAGTTCCTGATATTCGCCCTTGGGTAGCACGCCGCGCAGGGTTTCGTAATCCGCCTCGATGGACTCCATGGCGTCGATGATGGCGCGGGCGCGGTCGGCGCTGTCCGGCAGTGCCACGAGATGATCGAATTGAGCCTTGGACCGCAGGAAGATGGCGCCCTGCTGGGAGAAGTCCTCCTTGACCAGGGCCCGGGTCTTGCCTCCCCGCGTGGGCAGGTTTGCGATCACCTTGTCTTTGACCACCAGGTAGCGACTGTAGGCATGGCGCAGGAATACCAGGCCCATGACCGGCAGGAAGTATTCGTTACTGGCGTAGTTCGAGTTCGCGCGCAGGGTGTCCGCCGCGGTCCACAGGCGTTTTTCGATGGCCTCAATGTGTTCAAGCTGGGGCATATTCTTCTGCCATTCCCTCTCGTTTATCGGCCTTGAGCTTCGGCGTCATCGAAACCTTCAAATACATCCTGGACAATGTTTTCCAATCCATGCACCTCGTCATCCGTCAGCGCCGAAAACTCCTTTTCCCGTTTCCTTCTGGATAGCGTGCCGCCATTCTGGCGAATAAACAGGATCAGGTTCTGCGCCAGCCGATCCGGCATCTCGACCATGTCCATGATTCGGGTCATGGCTTCATCATGCCGGCGGATGTAATCGATCTCCGTGGGGAGGTCGTGCTCAACCGTGCGCCGGACGCAGGCATAGAGAAATTCCGCCGCGTCCGTGCAATCAAAATAGCGATACAGGTCGGCCGTGTCGTTCAGCACCTCGACGTTACGATCGGCCGTCGAGCGCCATTCGATGAAATCCATCAGCGCTCCCGAGTGCGCCTGCAAGGTCAGGCGATAGTCGTCGATCCGGTCCTGCATGACGGAAGACACCGGGAAGACCATGCCGGGCGGCGGGTACTTGCGCTCCGCCAGCACGTGATGAATCAGGCAACGGTGCACCCGCCCATTGCCGTCCTGAAACGGGTGTATGTAGACAAAACCGAAGGCGGTCGCCGTCGCCTGCAGGATGGGATCGACGTCATCCTCCCGCATACGGGTGTTGGCGGTCAGCATGCCGGCGCACAGATCCTCCAGGTCCTGCGGACGTGCCCCGATGAATTCCGGCAGCGGGTCGCCCAGGTGATCGCGTTCGCCGAGGAAGACGCCGTCGGGGCGCAGGCCGGGAAACACAAACCGGGTGTCCTCGATCAGCACGCTGTGCAGACGGACGATCTCTTCGAGCGTGATTTCATGCTTGCCTGCCTGAAGGACCGCCCGGCCCCAGCGTTCCAGCCGGTTGCGCGGCGCACGTTCGCCTTCGATCTCGAAGCTCGCGCGGCTGTCGGCGAGCAGCAGGAAACTGGCGGCCCGCGTGACGAGGTGGCGCCCCGTGCGCCCGACCGTCTCCGCTGCGCGTTGCGCCAGACCCAGCGCGGCGAATGCCTCGAGCCGCGGCGTTCTGCGGATGACCGGGCAATAATTACCAGCACCCAGCAGGTTGTCCCTGACCCGGTGGCGCCTGGAAATCCTTGGCTTTCCCGTGAAATAGGTCTTTTCATCGAGCGCATCGACCGCTGTGACGCTCGGTGCGTCTTCCAGGTCCAGCGTCTGTCCGGTCAGGGTCTCATAGAAAAACCAGGCCCGGCGGGTCTGCGTACCGCCTGGCGCGGACCTGACATACGCTTCCAGGACGGTCTTGGGCACCGCTTCAAAGGCGCGCTTCAAGATCAGCAGATCGATCGCTTCGTGGCGCAGGGCAAAGGCGAGATGGTCTGCAAACCGGTCGCCGGGGTGGTAGCGTTTATCGAAAACACGCCAACCACCCTCCTCCCGGTGACTTCCCCGCACATGCTTCTGCGAAACACAGCCAGGCTGTCGAACGGGCGCCTGCAGACCCAAGGCCCGGACGAGCGCGGCCCAGCCGGCGAGCTGCGTTCCCTTCGGGACGGACTCTCCCTGAAAACTGATTGGGGTTTCAAGCTCCAGGCGCACTGGTCGAAAATCTCTTTCGATTGTCGAAAAAGAAACTATTTTGATATATACAGTCGAATTCTATGTGACGCTCTTATCGAAAAGCACTCGCTATTGTCGATAGAAGCACGTTTCAATGATTCAGTGTCGAAAAATACTTTATTTTTCTCGTGAGCGCGATCTTTTGTGGCGATCCGCAATCAGCCCCGTGAAAGCCCCCACCCAGCTCCGCGCTTTCACCCTTGAATCCCGGCACTCTCCACCGCTACGCTTCCCAGGACCTGTCCTCAGGCCCTTTAGTGGCTGCGCTGGCCAGACGGTTTCGTGTGCCCGCACTGCGAAACCACAATCGGTAGGTGTTACCGCACTCAGGTGGACACCCCCTTAAGGGAATTAGATGAACCAAGCCATTAAACACCAAGATCTGAGCAACGAGTTCTATACCCCCGAGCAGTGTTACATTACCGAATTGTCAAACACGCCTGACGACCCAGATGCATCAATCGCTCGGGCAAGAGTGGCGCCTGGAGTAACAACTC
>JAGTVB010000111.1 GCA_018224385.1 Gammaproteobacteria bacterium | reverse complement strand
GCCAATGACCTCTCTGAGAAGGGCGTCAATGCCCGCGAGCGGCTCGGTGCGCAAACCGAGCGTTCGCCCCTCTTGCTGTATCAATGAGAGATCTTTCTGCAGGTGCTTTGTGGGGAAATTAGGGTCCGTGAAGTCTCCGCTGAGCATTCGAGGCAGCTTCTTGTCGAAGGTGGGGGCATAGAGCGCACTGCTTCGCAGCAACTCCATAAACAGATCCACATCAATGCCTCGGCGCTTCACCAGGCCGAGCGTAAATGCAAAACCGGTGGTCAGGGTGGCGATCAACTGATTGAATCCGAGCTTAAGAGCAGCCGCCTTACCCACCGCCCCAACCCAGCTCGGTGCAGAGCTGAATCGTCGTAGTAATGTTTGCTCACGCTGGAATTGGGCTTCTGTTCCGCCAACCATCACAATAAGCCTTCCCGCACGCGCTTCCGGCGTGCTGCCAAGCACGGGAGCTTCGAGATAATCCGCACCGGCCGTGTGCACTGCGCCAGCAAGCGCCTCACTTTCTGCCGGCAGAATGGTTCCCATCTGGATCACGGTCCGCCCTGGCAACGCCGCCAGCGCTGCCGGTTGCAACAAGACGGCTTCGATTGCCGGCGCATCGCTTAAAGTGAGCAGCACATGGCTCGCCCGGTTGAGTGCCTCAGCCACCGAATCGGCAACAGCGATCCGGGGGCCAGCGAGCGCCAGCGCCTTGGATCGCGTGCGGTTATACACAATCACCTCATCGCCAAGGGCCGCCAGGCGTTCGGCAAAGGCCGAACCCATAAGGCCGGCACCGAGTATAGCGATATTCATCCTAGATTTTGCCTTTGCCCCTGCCACACAATGGCTCTGCTAGGGTTGGTTTAGTGAGCCAGCTAAGTGCAGTTGCATGTTGAACTGGAAAGTAAACCACTTCACACTTTGATGATAAGCAGGAATTAATCTCAAACCAAGACGAGGTCGCTATGGACGACAAATCGAAATTTGAAGCGTTACGGAAATCGCCGATCTCCAGCAACCTAGACGATGAACAATGTCGCGTCCTCGCCAAGCTGGCGCAACCACGCCTTCTGGGCAATGACGAGGTGCTAATGGAGGAAGGCCACGTCGACAACAGTTTTCATGTTGTCGTAGGAGGATTGCTTGCCGTCACGAAGGAAACCGGCGGAGGCGACTGGTTAACGCTCCACATCTTACGTCCAGGCGATCTCGCGGGCGAACTCGGGTTCATCGATGGGCGACCCCATACCGCCACCTTGCGAGCTGCGGGGAAAACGACGGTGCTCAGTTTTGAGCGCGAACGCCTCGAAGGGGTGTTGGAACAACATCCATGGATGGTATACCGGTTGATGCAAAACATCGTGCAGGCGGTCCACGACATTGTCTCTCGGATGAACAATCAGTATGTCGAGATGACCAATTACATAAGCAAACGCCATGGGCGCTACTGAGGTACGGGGCGGCTGAAGCAGCCGACCGAGTTTTTTATAGGTAATCGGGGTTTCCAGCCGCTAAAAACCGCTATTTTATCAGGCGAGCTCCCCTTTGTGCATCCAGCACCGACCGGAGGCGCCCTTGTACTGTGCAGCTCTGCCCGCCGCTCCTTCAATGGCACGGGCAGATCAGCGAACGCTCGCGGATGCGCCCCGCCGGGCTCCCGGGAACGCAAAGATCTACCCGTTACGATGGTGTATTATGATCACATCGGGCGTTAATCATTCGCCCCCGCCTTCGCCGACCCACTGGGGCTTTGCTTCCCATCTTGAGAGGGGTTGCTTTGCGTGTCGTTATCCGAAACGGTGGAGCGCTTACCGGTGAAAGCCTGCCAAAAAGCTGTCTGAAGAGCCTCGATCGACTGCATGCCTTGGGGCATCAGGGGCTTCAACAACGTCACCGGATCGAACCCCTCTGCGCCCACGCGCATCTTATCTCGAATGCGATCCAGCATTTCATCCTGCAAAGGCTTCACGTCCGGTAGACCGAAGAAGGTACGTAACTCCCGCGGCGTTATGTCTACATCGATTGTGATCTTCACCGCCTTGAAGCCTCCTGCTCTGAGGTTCCCATTAACCGCTTCAAATCCAAAATGTCTCCTGGGTAACCCAATAATTTATCAATTTATTTATCGATTCATCCCAAAACACCGACGCTACCGACAAGATGCTACTCGAGGCGGCATCGGCGTTCGCCCTTTAATGCAGGCTTCGGGATGCAGTTGAATGCAGTGCCGGAGGCGAAAGTTGCATGAGCGCCTCAGATAGTGGAGCTATCCGGAACGTATTGGCTTCCTCGGTAAGCCAACTGCGCAGCGCGTCCCGGGCATCGACAAGGATGTCCAGAGTCTCCAGCGCATGCTCCAATACCTGTAGGCCCATATCCGCTGCAAGGTGTGGTTGCTGGGCCAATATCTCCCAGGGCCCGCCCGCTTGCGCCAATTGCTGGACCTGCTTGCGGTTACCATCGAGAATCAGTCGAATGGCGTTGAGTTGGTGTTGGGCAGATCGTTCCGAACTGCGGACACTGAGCCGGCCCAAGTGCATTATCGAGGCGGAAGCCTCCTGCCGTAACTTGAGCCAGTATCCTAGGAAGTTGTGTTGCATAGACGCCACCCGTCGCAGACCATCGATTGTGCATCGCACTATTTGTGCGATGCACAATAACTGTCCAACCTCAAGATGTCAAGGGTGCGGGGCGGCTACGCTGAGCCATGCGTTGGCGCGCGCAGAGTCTCGTTTAGAATTGCATGTGTTGACCGCCATTCATGGTAATATTGGCTCCGGTAATATAGCCGGCATCCTCGCCTGCGAGGAACACAACGACGGCACCGACTTCCTCTGGCGTGCCCATGCGTCCGACCGGGATCTGCGCAACTATCTTGTTGCGGATCTCTTCGGCGATAGCCATAACCATGCTCGTACCAATGTAACCGGGCGAAACAGAGTTAACGGTTATACCCTTGCTCGCGACCTCCTGCGCCAGCGACATGGTAAAGCCATGGATACCCGCCTTGCTCGCAGAATAGTTGCTTTGACCGAACTGCCCTTTCTGCCCGTTCATGGACGAAATATTCACAATCCGGCCGTAACCCCGGTCTATCATTCCGTTGATAACCTGGCGGGTGACATTGAAAACACCGTTCAAGTTGACACCGATAACAGCCTTCCATTGGTCCTCTGTCATCTTGCGGAAAGTACCATCGCGAGTAATACCTGCGCAATTAACCAAGACTTCGATGGGTCCAAGCTGCTGCTCGACCTCGCGCACGATGGCGGCGCTGGATTCGAAGTTGCTTACATCGCCCTCAACCAGAACGTAATCGTATCCGGCCCCCTTGCTCGCCTCCTGCCACTTCAGCGCCGTCTCTCTCTCCGCCGCAATATACGAAGACGCCACGCGAAAATTGGCGTCCGCTAACCGCTTGCAGATCGCCTGCCCGATACCGCCCGCACCGCCTGTTACAAATGCCACTCTTGTCATGAGTACCCCCTCAGTTATTTTATGATTCAGCGCTGAAAGCAAAAAACGACATAATCACAGCGTCCCTATCGGTGTGTGCCGGAGAATGCCTTGCAAACAGCTATTCCTTCGCCGCGCCTTCAGTAGTCTTGACGTGCTGCTTATTCCTGACCTAAGTTATTACGCGCCGCTTGATCCTGTCTCGGTCCACAATCCATGAACATTGTGGCAGCAAATACGTTACGTATACGCGCGAAATACGACAACCAAATTCCTCGGCAAGACGCTCGGAAACGCATCCCCAGCGCACACGCATGGTGCTGCTGCCTTCGAGCGTTGTCAACCGCGCCGACATTCTCATCTAGCCTACTCGCTGACTCGCTACCGTTGCCAATCCGCGGTCGGACCGCCCGAAAGCAGCCTCCCGGCGTTGCTGGCAGCGGCGAATTGGCTAGGATCCGCTCTCTCGAGAAGGCGGTGCTACCGAGTCTGCGCGCTCACCGGCATTGGCTCGACGGGGGGGACGCTTGGTTCTGAAAAATCCTTCCTGTATTTCTTTCCAAAGTGAAACATTTTGCTCGGTCAATTCACGCATGAAGGAGATGGGATCACCTGAAACCACATTTTGCATCTGTTGACGCAGCGCATGTTGCTGTTTTACAAAAATATTCATGCTCTTATCGAGATAGCTCGCAATCATTCCTTGTAATGCATCACCATAGAAACGGATGATCTGTTGCAGCACATCGGTACTAAAGATCGGCTCGCCACCCTCCTCGCGCTCCACGATAATCTGCAGCAAAATGTTTCGGGTAATATCCTCGCCGGTCTTGGCATCTGTTACGCGGAAGTCAATATGCGATAATACCAACCGTTGCACATCCTCCAGCGTGATATAGCTACTGATGGCGGTATCGTACAACCGGCGGTTGGGATACTTTTTGATCATCCGAACCTCATCCGCTGAGCTACTGTCGGGTTCACTCACAATCGCTGACCTCTCTAAAATCTGGCGCCCTGAGCTGATAAGTAATCATAACCCCCTATGTCTGCTGAATCATCCTTTACCCGACACAGAACAACGGCCACACCCAAATGCGCGTGCTAGCCCACGTCCAGCACGGCCTGAACCGCACCGACAGGCCGAGCTCCGGTAATCGGAAGGAGTGCCGCAGCCACTGGCTCAGATATAGCGGCAAATACCCGCACATGGAAACAAGACGATGAAAAAAACCCACAGCTCGCGTCGTGTGGGAGCGTGATAGGTAAGCGAATGATTGGAAAGACTCACCCCATGCCCGGCCCAGGAGAAGTAATGGGAAAGGATGCACTGGCTGTTTTGGTGAACGGGACCTTTCAGTTCGAGTACCAGCGAGATCGGCCGTTGAGCGAGCGACATCAGAGCTACTTGGCTAAGGTGGATGACGCCATGAATGCTGGCGTGACCCTCGGTGGCGAAGTTGTCGAGAATCTTGATCCACTGCAGCGAGCGCACTACATCGCCGCCAATCTCGCACGTGCCATAAGCGCCGATAACGAACCCCTCATCGCCGCTGCCTGCGCCTATCTCGCCAATCGAATCCCCGATCTGAAGCAGGTCAGAATCGCTGAGAGCGAGGGCATCGTAAGCATCGAGTTGGTTTTCGACCAACGCTTGCAAAATCAAGTAGAGGTCCACTTTCGGGGATGAATTTACGTCCGAGATGCAAAGCCGTTTCCGAGCATATCGAAAGACCCTTGCCCGGGAGCAGCAGGCCGTATTATGGCTTCGGGCGCTCGTTCGGAAGGGTTTCGGGCAAGCGGAAATACGTCATGCCATGAAGCGATGGATCGTATGCTGTATTCTTGCCAGCGTCGTTGCGGGCTGTCAAACCTTGGAAGATAAAGAGGCGGCCTATTACCAAATACGTGAGGGCTCTGCACTTATCTTAAATCAGGAGCTCCAAATCCCGGCCGACGCCGCCCGGATCAGCATCCAGCACGGCAAGGTCAGGCCTCAAGGCCTTGTCAATGAGTTTTACCCTTACTGCGAATTGGAGGTCAGACAGGTACAAGCGACGGCCCAATCCGTTAAACCGGACGAATTCGTGATCCACCAGGTTGGACGTCGCGTGTACGATGTTGGGCTGTCGTCCCCCACCGTGGCCAGTCTCGGGTTGAGCATCGGCCTTGGCGATGGCCCTCGGCAGACGTTCTATGCGACGGTTCTGCATCTGCACTCCGAGAAACAGCCCGATGTGCTCAAGCTCACCTGCGAAAGCGATCAACGTAGCTTCCCGGGTATTATCTATGCTCGACATCTGACTGTGCGCGAAATCCAGGAAGCACTGGGCGCCGTCCTGACTCTGCGCCCCGAGCGCAAATCGTCCTCTGACAGCCACCCGCCTTCCTAAAAACCGTAATACTTCGTTAGTAAAGCCGCCGGTAAGGGCGGGGCATGGTGCTGGGTGGGTTTTGAGACCGCCTGCCGCCAAAGCCACCCGGACGTCCAACGAGGACCTCTCGTAAGAGACCCCAAAGTAAGCCATGCGGAACATGGCGAGGCGCTCTACCCTTACGCTATTTGGTGGTGTCACCCTACACGGCCAGGTAAGCCCAGACACTAAGCTAATACCGGTGGTCGTTGTGGATGGTTCGCCACAACGACCGCTAGCAAACTCGTCAGAAATCCCTCGAGGACATCCTTTATGAACAAGTTGAAGTACGTGCTTGGCGCCGCTGCTCTGCTTCTGAGCCTGTCAACGCTTGCCGGTGAACCGGTCAATATTAATTCTGCCAACGCAGAAGCACTTGCTACCGCCATCGATGGCGTAGGGATGAAACGTGCCGAAGCCATTGTCAATTACCGCAACCAACACGGCTCCTTCAAATCTGTCGATGATCTGGCGAAAGTGCGAGGAGTCAGTACGAAGACCATCAACAAGAACCGTGAGAATCTGTCGGTGGGATTATCTGACGGCTAGCGGCTAAGCCCCCCCTACCGCCATCGCAACAACAACCAACGGCGGCGTCCTTCGGTCAGGACGCCGCTGATCCCGACCAAGCTCACGCCCAATCTAGAGGCGCTGGATCGTCCCGGCGATCGTCAGGTGACCTCTGCTTGACAAAGTCGCGAATCGAGCTCCTTGAGACGCTGCGGCGTGCCCACATCCATCCACTGACCGCCGTAGTATTCGGCTGAAACCTCTCCTCGTAGGGCCGCCTCTCGGAGCAAGGGCGCGAGGGGAAATCGTCCTCCTCCTACGCGGCCATCGAAAAGCTCGGGTCGGTAGACACCTATTCCGCCAAAGGTAAGGCGCGCACCGCCATCTGGGTGTACTTTTCCATCGACCACAGCGAAATCACCCGCTGGGTGATGCGGTGGATTGTCAACCATCACCAGATGGGCTAGGTAGGGAGGCTTCTTTACGAGCTGCTGAAACGGATAATCGGTCCAAATATCGCCATTGACCACCAGGAATGGCGAGTCACCCAATATCGGCAACGCATTCAAAATACCGCCGCCGGTGTCCAGTGCCTCTTGTGGCTCGGCAGAATATCGAATGCGCACTCCAAGGCTTCGGCCATCAGTGAGCAGCGACAGCAACTGCTGCCCGAGATAAGCGTGATTGATTACGAGGTCACAGAATCCCTCACGCTGGAGACGTTCGATAAGATGCACGATCAAGGGCTTACCGCCTGCTAGCAGTAGAGGCTTTGGGGTTGTATCCGTGAGCGGACGCATGCGTTCACCCCGCCCCGCAGCCAGGATCATCGCCTTCATGATTCATTACCCCTCCTGCAGCCATCCAACCAAGAGGCTGTTTCAAAAAGTTACCGCATTTGCCATAGCGCCGTTGCGCGGCAGCGTAAAATATTCGGTACTCGCGGGCACACGCCGGCTATCCGTCTCTGCAGAGGCTGTCTACGGCTGCAGCGAAGACGAAGCGGGACTCAGTCTCCCGTCGAGCGGGAAAGCACGGCCCCATTGCGTTCCTGGAGCCGATCGCTAAGTGCCCAAGCCTGAAAGAGATCGGACAGAGGCTTCAGCTCTGAATAGCGCCCACAGATTTCCAAGAGGTAAGTCAATGCCAGGGCTATATCTTTCAAATACCGCGGCTTGCCGTCCCGGTAGTTCAACCTGGAAAAAATCCCCGCTACTTTGAGATGGCGCTGCACGCCCATTAGGTCAAACCACCGCTGAAAGGCAGCAGGGTTCTCCTGTTCCAAAATACCGTGTTGCACAGCGAGGTCATGATAGCCGGCCACCCATTTCTCCACTTGGTCGCTGGACCAGCAGATATAGACATCCCGCAGCAAACTCACTAAATCATACGTAACTGGGCCGTGCACGGCATCCTGGAAATCGAGGATCCCTGGATTGTGTCGCTGCTGAATCATGAGATTGCGCGAGTGGTAATCGCGGTGCACGAAAACTTGTGGCTGCTCGAGGGCCGCACGGCATAAAACGCCAAACAGCTCTGCGAGCTGATTTCGCTCGTTCTCGCTCGGGTCAATCTGTAGATGCTTTATGAGGAACCAGTCGAGAAACAATTCCATCTCGGCGCGCAATAGGGTTTCGCTATAGCGGGGGAGGCTGTCTATCGGGGCACAGGCTTGAAAGGCCGCCAGCGCAGCGAATGCGTCGCCATACAAACGTTCTACGTTGCCGCCATCGAGCACATCGAGGTAATGCTCAGAGCCTAAATCCTCGAGCAAGAGGAAACCCTGCGTCACATCGGCCGACAGCACCGAGGGCACATGAACGCCAACATTGGCAAGTAATTTGGCTATGCTGACGAAGGATTGGCAGTTTTCCCGGGCCGGCGGAGCATCCATAACAATATACGCCGCGTCCTCTACCTGAGCGCGGAAATAACGCCGGAAACTTGCATCCGTCGAAGCCGGCTCGAGCCTGTAAGAATGGGTATCAAGGATGTCCTGAAGCCATGCATTAAGGAGTTCGAGACGGTTGGGCATATCCCTCTATCCTGTACTGATCGATGGCCCAGTGGAGGTCACGATGCGAAGCCCGATCCGTGAGCACCGGCTGCATTCATTTGGTCCTTGGGCATAAGCCTCACTAAGCTTAGCAGGTAACCTGCGCCCCGACGGGGCTGCTGCAGCCCCGTTGCACCGCGGTCATCATCGATAACTAGGGCCCATTATTCTTGGCCTCTCCTGGTGGAGGGCGGTTAGGCGTACAAACAGGGACCGCTATAAGAAGCGACATTGTCATCCCTGCTGCGATCGGGTCAAATAGAGATATGATAGCGCCCGTACTTGCTAGCCCGTTAAATGCAATGGAACTAACACCTCTCGAAGTAAAGCAGCGATGTGAACTCCAATTGATGTAGGTGGCGCGAAAAAGCCGTGGGTCTACTATTTTTCCGGCGCACTCGTCCGGACGGATAGCTCCAGTGGTTTTGCTGCGCCCTGCCGAATATCCCGGACGTGCGCCACCAGTGAACCCCCGCGAACTAAGTCGATTAGACAATTCACCCGCGACGATGTCCCAACCGAGTACCCGCGATACCGGCCCATGGTCGCTGACCGCGCGCCTCAATGACTCGCCCCCTAGTGCTGGTGATCCCATAAACGATCAGGCATTGCTCGAGCTCGGCGTGGCGGTGCTCGAAACCGAAGCGCAGGCGCTCCAGGCACTCATTCCTCGGGTTCGTGCAAACAACTCATTTGCGGCAGCCTGTCGCTGCATGCTTCACTGCAAAGGGCGGGTAGTGGTCACCGGAATGGGTAAATCCGGGCATATTGCTGGCAAGATTGCCGCCACCCTGGCAAGCGCCGGGACGCCGGCATTCTTTCTTCATCCTGGTGAAGCAAGTCATGGTGATCTGGGTATGATCACCCGTGCCGACGTCGTCATGGCCATCTCAAATTCGGGCGAAACCGACGAAATCCTCACTATCCTCCCACTCATCAAGCGTCTCGGGGTTCCCTTGATAACGCTCGCCGGCAACCCGAATTCCAGACTGGCCTGTGAGGCGGACGTCTACCTTGATGTCAGCGTCGAAAAAGAAGCGTGTCCCCTCGGATTAGCCCCCACTGCCAGCACCACGGCCGCGCTTGCCATGGGTGATGCGCTGGCGATTGCGCTGCTGGACGTCAAGGGATTCGGTCCTGAGGACTTCGCCCGATCGCATCCCGCGGGACGCCTTGGGAAACGATTGCTGCTTAGAATCCGCGACGTCATGCACACCGGGGACGGGATTCCGACAGTCACGCCGCAGGTGCTGCTTAAGGACGCGTTAGTGGAGATGACCCGCAAGAGCCTCGGGATGACGGCGATCGTAGATACAGAACAGAGAGTTCTCGGTATCTTCACCGATGGTGATCTGCGTCGCGCCCTCGATAAGCGGGTCGACATACACCGCGTCACCATAGCCGACGTCATGACCGACAACTGCGTGACCGCGACTGCAGACCTTTTGGCGGCCGAGGCGCTTAATATCATGCAACTGAACAAAATCAACGCCTTGCTGGTGCAAAATAGCGATGGACGTCTGATCGGTGCACTCAATATGCACGATCT
>JAGTVB010000110.1 GCA_018224385.1 Gammaproteobacteria bacterium | reverse complement strand
TGACAGGAGTCGAAGTCCCTCCAAGATTGGGTCGGGAAGCCCTGCTGGGGCTGGTGAACTGGTTTGCGAAGCGAACGACCCACATTTCCCCAGCGCGAAACGGCGGTGTAGAAAACCATTGTGCTGGCTTACCGACGCCGCCTGAGCGCCCGGCTGAGTCAACTGGCGTACCGCCAACGCGACGCAGCCGCCGACATGGAGGGACCAACTCATGAGCGCAATCGCAGCGGCGCGAGGGTTTCTGAGTGAAAAGATTCAGACCCATCACCGGGAACGGTTGGCGATTATCTATCCCGGGTTATTCATAAAAATAGGCGAACCTCGTTTAACCCACTGACAAAATGGGCGTTAGACCAATAACGCTTCGGAAGAATCTAAACGAGGTCGCCTATGTGGAAGTCTACCCCAGAGCAGCTGCGTTTTCCTCCGGTCGCCGGGTTGGCCGTACGCGAGGACTTCGACGGTGGGGCGCTGTCGTCGGATTTCGGGCCGATGATCCTGCGCGGCATCACCGCTTGGGGCTTCCCCTGTTGCGTCGGTTCCCCGTGTACCTGCATGCCATCGCCACTACCCCGGCGAAGCCGCTGAGTGCTCTCGTTGCTCACTTCCTCAGTGGCGGCGGCCTTCTCCGAGGTCCAACCGGGTCGGGTTTCGCATCGACATTTTCGAGGTTTGCTCGGCGTTCACTCAGGTTATGGCCTGCAAACTCGCTGAGCCACATGACGGCCCTTTATCGAAGGCTTCAGCCGCTTCTTTACCCTTACGACTGCTTCGATTACTACCGGCTGGAGCAACAGTTGCCGGGTGGGAATTGCACCCACTGAGACGCCAGCGGGTCGGGTAGTCATGGTCGCCGGGCGGCATCGTCCAGAGACTGTGGATGTGATCCGGGAGGACAACCCAGCCGTCTATCTGGAAGGGATATTTCCGGCGGACACGGGCCACGGCGTCCCGGAGCAGATCAATTTGCCGGACCAGCCGGTCATTGGGATAACGTTAAAGAAGATTGACGGTGAAGAAGTAGCAACCGCCCGGGATTTGGCTGCGGCGATAGCTGGGCATGGTGGTTAGATCACGTTCAGTTATCCGTCCCGACCGTTTTCATGCGGCGGGATACGCTGTCGCTATTCCGCCCTACGCCCGGCTTCAGGCGCGCGCCGCAGGCGCAGCATCACCTGCAACCGGTTGTGTACGCCCGGCATGGGCATGAACTGATGGGGGTGAAAGTTCCCTGTAGGATTACCTGTAATGTCCTTATCCGGGAAGATCTGTCTCACGTGCGGTCCGTGCCGTTATGGGAGTCGAACTGAGGGCCAGCGCGAAAGGGCTGAAATCGCCATCGAACCCTAAGGGGGCTGTGGTCGTCATGGGAGCCGGCCTGAGGTCCAGTTCGAAAGTGCTGGAATGACCACCGGACCCTACCGTGATCCGGGCAACGCGCTGGGCGGTAACGCCCGGCGTGATGGGGCAGAAGTCAGCAGACGGCATAGTAGCTAAACGCTCACCGTAGTGGGTGGGACAGGGCGAAGGCCTGAACCTTCGGCAAAGAGTGAGCCGGGCATTTCTCAGCGACCGCTTCACCCGGCCGGGTGAAGCGGTCATGGCGAAGTGTGTCGTAGCCAGCTTTGGAGGTATCCATTTGATGGAGCACCTTTCAACCCCGAAGGAAGCGCTCCGTGCGGACCCGCATGCGGGGTGTTGTGGAAGCCGGGGGAGAGAAACTCCCGGCGACCCGATTATGCCATAGGTTTAATTGCTTCTATTGCAGCTGATACAACATAATCCGCTATTTTGCTGCCGGGTACCCATTCGCGGATGAAATCACGGCTTTCATCCTTGGGCGAAATGCGGATATCACCGAACCCCGCTTTAGCCAGATAGGCTTCGATGTCTGGAAGCGAACTGGCACCCGCCATACATCCGGTGTAGAGAAACAGGTCGTTTTGCAGTTCATCCGGCAACGCCGCTGTAAGAACAATGTCGGAAACGGCAATTCGACCGCCTGGTTTCAAGACACGAAATGCCTCCGAGTAAACCTTCCACTTCTCCGGCGACAGGTTGATCACGCAATTAGAGATAATAACGTCTATGCTGTTGTCTGCTGCGGGAATATTTTCGATTTCACCGAGGCGAAACTCCACATTTTTTACGCCGGTTTTTTCGGCATTTAACTTTGCCTTAGCAATCATTTTGGGTGTCATATCCACCCCGATCACAAAACCCTTATCGCCTGTGGCTTTTGCTGCCAGAAAACAGTCTATACCGGCACCGCTTCCTAGATCGAGAACGGTCTCCCCCTGTTTAATTGAGGCAATGGCTTGAGGGTTGCCACAACCAAGGCCAAGGTTTGCCCCCTCTGGCAGGGAGGCCAACTCGTCTGAGGAGTAGCCAAGTGCTTTTGATGTCTCATCCGGCGATTGCGCCGGGCCACTGCAACATGCCCCTTGCGTGCTGTTGCTTTCACTTGAAGGGGCTTCACGACATCCGCAACCGCTTTCACCTGCTGCCTTTGCCGCGGCATCTGCCACGCAGCACGCATCAGTTTCTTTCGGGGCTGGTCCTCCGCAGCAGCCACCTGCTGTCTTGCCATAGTGGCTACGTACCGCTTCGCGGACTTCGTCGTTGTTGAGTTGGTTCATGTGTGTGTCCCCTTTCATGGTTAGAAGTGAAACAGAACAATTTCTGCTTCTTACACAGGTAGACGGAGACATTTCGAAAAGGACGCAAAATCAGCGAAATTTTTTAACAGAGCTTGCAATCGTCATCTTTCTTGTCGGTAACAGCTCAATAAGTCTGGGCGAGAGGGGTGTCAACAGCGGGAACTGATATTAAGCTAGCGGCATGACGAAGCGTTTTGAACTGCCACCCATCCCCGAATTGGAACGAACGCCGTTGGTGCGGAGCCTGCTGGATATCATTGAGGCGTTGATGCAAGAGGTGCAGCGTCAAGAAGAGCAAATTGGGCAGCTGAAAGACGAGATTGCGGTGCTCAAGGGGGAAAAGAAACGCCCCTGATTCAAGCCGAGCCAGCTCGATGAAAAAGCCGGTGAGGAAGACCCAAAGGGCGATGACTCAAAACCGGCCCAGCGCCCGGGATCGGAAAAGCGCGCCAAGACTGCCGAGCTTCCTATTCATGAAGAGCGCCGGATTGCGCCTGAGGTGATCCCCGCCGGGTCACGAATCAAAGGTTACCAGGATTACGTGGTGCAGGAGCTGATGATTCGCCCACAGAACACCTGCTACCGCTTGGAGCGCTGGCAACCGCCTGCGGGGGATTGTATCGTCGGCCGGCTGCCTGAAGCGGTGCGAAGGCAGCATTTTGGCCCAACACTGCGCAGTTTCATCTTATACAAATACTACCAAGTCATGTCACCCGCGGGGTGTTGTTAACGCAGCTACGCGACTGGGGGGTAGACATCTCGACCGGTCAGCTCGAGCGCATCCTGACCGAGAACCAAGATTCATGGCATGCGGACAAAGACGCCCTGTTAGCCACCGGTCTTGAGATCTCAAGCCAGGTCACGGTGGACGATACCGGGGCGCGCCATCAAGGCCAGAACGGCTACACCACCCGCATCGGCAACGCCTATTTTGCCTG
>JAGTVB010000109.1 GCA_018224385.1 Gammaproteobacteria bacterium | reverse complement strand
GCCTTTGCACCACGTGACCGCATGGCCGTAAATGCCGCGTGTCCCGGTGTATCCAGGAACGTCACTAAGCCTCTTCGAGTCTTTACATGGTAGGCGCCGATATGCTGCGTAATACCGCCTGCTTCACCGGCCGCAATTCGAGTGCGTCGAATATAGTCAAGCAGTGAGGTTTTGCCATGATCGACATGCCCCATGATGGTCACCACCGGTGGGCGTGGCACTAATTCTCGATCCTGCTGACTCGCACGAACCAATTCCTCCTCCAGCGCATCCTCTTTCAGCAGCTTCGGTTTGTGCCCCAACTCCTCTACCACGACGGACGCCGTCTCCTGATTCAGGACCTGGTTAATCGTCACCATGGAGCCGAGATTCATCAACGTCTTGATGACCTCGGACGCTTTCACTGACATCTTCTGAGCGAGCTCTGCCACGGTACAGGTCTCAGCAAGAGTTACTTCTCGCCTTACTGGTGCAGTCGGCTTCGCGAACCCGTGCTTGGTCTCAACTGGCGTTACCGCGGAGCGCGTTCGTACCTTCTGCTTGCGGCGCCCTCGCTTTTCTGTTGCAACATGCAGCTCTTTTTGGGCAGGCTTTTCTCCTTTTTCTGGGCGGGTCTCGCCTTCGCGCTTCTCGGCACGCTTTGCGGGTCGCTCGCCCTTGCGCGGCACTTCTGGCCGCGAAGCAGCGACTTCTTCCTGCTGAGGCGACACCCGCTCAGCCGGCGCCACCATCGCAGGGCTTTCCTCGGCTTGTTCCGCCGCAGCGATCCCGGTCGTCTCGACAACTTCGGTCGCTTCTACGGGCGCATGTGCCGCTACCGTATCCAAGGCCAAGGGCGGTGGTGGCTGCTGCCGTTCGACTTGCTGCTCTAACTTGGCCGGCCTAACGGGTGGTGGCTCCGCCTTGCGGCGTGCCTCCTCCTTTTCCCGTGTCTCTTGCTCGGCCCGAAGCTGTTCCCCGTGTTCTTGCTGGCGACGCTTTGCTTCCTCCTGCAGCGCTTTCTTAGCCGCTTCCATACGTGCATGAACTACCGAAGAGACTTCCGAACGAACCGGACTCGCCTTTTCTTCATTGCGCTCACTGCGCACGTAGGTATGCCGCTTGCGCACTTCCACCGTCACGGTCTTGGCAGTTCCTCGCGTGTGACGTCCTTGAGCCGCAGGTATCTTTAGCTCGCTAATCGATTTTCGTTTCAGCGTAATCCGCTTCGGCCCAGCGGGCTTGGCCTCACGCGTTCCATGTAAGTTGCGCAGATGGGATAGCAACTGCGCCTTGTCTGCATCGTTGATGTGCTCATCAGCTTGGCGCTGGGACAAACCTGCTTCTCCCAACCGCGCGAGCAAACGCTCAACCGGGATACCGACAACTTCCGCTAGTTGCCTAACCGTGACCTCCGCCATCGCTGCTTTCCTCACCGATATTCAGCTCTGCTGCTCGTGCTCTTCTTCAAACCAGACTGCACGCGCCGCCATGATCAGGGAGCCCGCTCGGTCCACATCAACGTCGGACAGTTCGACGAGTTCATCCACGGACTGCTCCGCCAAGTCTTCTCGGGTAACCACTCCGTGGCGCGCAAGCTTATAGGCAAGATCGGGGTCCATGCCTTCGACGCTTAGCAAATCCTCGGCAGGTTCCACTGCTATCGATACCTGTTCCTCGGTGGCAATTTCCCTGGCCAGCAAGACGTCTTGCGCACGTGATTGCAGCTCCTTGACCATCGCCTCATCGAATTCCTCGATCCCCAGCATCTCTTGGGTAGGCAAATACGCCACTTCTTCTATGCTGGAGAAACCTTCTTGCGCGAGGATGGTGGCCACCTCCTCGTCCACATTGAGTTGCTCCATGAACAGGGCCGACAAACGCTCCACCTCAGCTTCGGTTTTCTCCTCAGCCTGGGTATCCGTCATGACGTTCAACTCCCAGCCGGTCAGCTGACTGGCTAACCGTACATTCTGGCCACCTCTACCGATGGCCTGGGATAGCTGGTCTTCCTTAACCGCGACATCCATCGAGCGCGCTTCTTCATCGACGACGATAGACGCAACCTCCGCAGGAGACATCGCATTGATGACATATTGAGCAGGATTCTCGTCCCAAAGGATAATATCAACGCGCTCGCCAGCCAGCTCGTTCGAAACGGCCTGGACCCGTGACCCCCTCATGCCAACGCAAGCACCTACCGGGTCAATCCGCAGTTCCTTGGTTTTCACAGAAATCTTGGCCCGCGAGCCCGGATCGCGGGCCGCACCCAAGATCTCAATAAGTCCTTCACCGATTTCGGGCACCTCGAGCTTGAACAACTCAATGAGAAGCTCCGGCGCCGTACGACTGACGAATAATTGAGGACCTCTTGCCTCCGCTCGTACCTCTCGGAGGTACCCTCGCAGCCGATCACCGGGGCGCACCGATTCGCGGGGAATCAGTTCCTCTTTGAGGACCATCGCTTCGGCATTTCCCCCTAGATCTAAGAGGACGTTGCTTCTTTCCACGCGTTTCACTACACCGGTAACCAACTCGCCCACGCGATCCTTGAACGCATCCACAACTTGGGCACGTTCGGCCTCGCGGACTTTTTGTACAATCACTTGCTTTGCCGTCTGCGCAGCAATTCGGCCAAAGCCTACTGATTCCATCGGCTCCTCAATATAGCCGCCCAGCTCGACAGATGAATCTTGCCCGCGCGCATCGCTCAGCGCTATTTGCCGTACCGGAAACTCGACAGACTCTTCGGCATCATCCACAACCTGCCAGCGACGAAACGTCTCGTAATCACCGGTATTGCGATCGATGGTAACCCGCACGTCGATATCTTCTTTATGCCGCTTCTTTGTTGCACTGGCTAGCGCGGCTTCAATGGCCTCGAAGATAATTCCTTTGTCAACGCCTTTTTCATTGGAGACAGCATCTACGACCAGCAGAATCTCTTTGCTCATGACTCGTCCCCACGTTCTTGCACCGATACGACGGTGATTAAAGCTCTGGTACGAGCCGCGCGGTGCCGATCTGCTCGAGCGGCAATGAGTGCTCGAAACCATCAGCATGAATCCGCACTACACCCTCGCGGCATCCTAATAACACTCCACTGAAGTTCCTTCGACCGTGTAGAGGCGTATCCAACTTGACGGCAATGCGTCTGCCTTTAAAGCGTTCAAAATCGCTCGCAACGAACAACGGCCGGTTCAATCCCGGGGAAGATACCTCCAATGTGTAGTGACCGGGAATTGGGTCGTACACATCGAGCACACCACTAATCTGGTGGCTGGCTCGCTCGCAATCACTCACCGATATGCCTTCCTCGCTGTCGATATAGACACGTACTAGTGTTTTCCCGCTCTGTGGCCAACACCGGATTCCAACCAAGTCATATCCGAGCACCGTGACTGCAGGCTCTATTAGTCGGCGTAGTGCATCGTGCTGCGGTCTCATCGTTCTACCAGAAAAACAAAAAGTGGGCGCGAAGCCCACTTTACCTTATCATCCCCCCTACTGCGCCCTTCACCAGGTCGCATCTGCTTGCGCCGGGTAATGCCCGCCTGACAATATCCAGCGTTTAATTATAACGGTTTTACGCCCCTTGTCTCAACACTTTGGATGCTATTCCCAAGGTGTCGCCGCGCGCACCGCCAGAACAAAGCGCTCGGTATGGAGGAACCACAAAATGGCTATGGCCATTTTGGACCCGACCGGCTGACTCCATGGGCGAAAAGGCTAGGAAGGTCGCGAGGACAACTCGCTACACCGGGGTGTATAGGGGAAGTCCGAAACCATTGAACCGCCGCGCAACGCTGCTAAGGCAAGCCTAGGCATCGCTGTTCTCAAACACAGCTTCTTGATCGCCCGTGTTATTAGGCCATCGCTGTTTAACTGCCTTATCTTTAGGCTCAGCTCCAAGTAAACGTCTCCTGAGCCTCATTATCCGCCTGGTGCATAATCCGACGGCTAATGTTCATAAGGTTTCCCAACAACTTCTCTCGCTCATTCGGGTCGGGAATTTCCTGTAGAGAATGCCCAATGCACTTTGCCATGACAAATATCGCTTCTGCCGGATTTACCCCGGTTTCAACGAAACTCGCCGCGATGCCGTCCATCGCCCGTTTCCAGCGATCGATGTTCTCGATAGCACTGGACTGACTCGATGTGCTGCGACGATCATCGGTCACATGATCCTCCTGAATGCCGCTGAGGGAACAGAAGCCGATGCTAACCAGTCTATCGTACCACCCGCTAGTGCCGCGAGCCCATCTAAGCCGAGATCGCATACCACAGACGTAGATGGAGGCGAAATAGCTGAAGTGGTAGCGGGGGCAGGATTTGAACCTGCGACCTTCGGGTTATGAGCCCGACGAGCTGCCAGACTGCTCCACCCCGCACTCGCATTTGAGATGGTACAAGGTAGGTCCTTCCGTTTCAAGGCTCATCAACAGCAGGCTCGGAGGGATCACACGATGATTAGCCGCTATAATTAATAGGGTCAAGCCACTATGGCCTATGTTACCCGCGGCTTATTGGGACCCCGGTAAGCATGGTTTTTTGGGAACAGCGGCTAACCTCTCAGGTCCAGAGGGCAGAGGGATGACATGCACCTAACGCCAAAACACAAAAGCACCCTTCTGCAGACCGCTCGGACCTCTATCGAGCATGGATTCACTCAAAAAAGTCCGCTGCCTATGGTCCTGGATCGGTGCGACCCTGGACTGCGGGTGCTTGGAGCAAGCTTCGTTACTTTAACGATTGCGCACGCGTTAAGGGGCTGTATCGGTAGCCTGGAAGCCATTCGGCCACTTATAGTCGATGTGGCTCAACACGGCTATGCTGCTGCCTTCTGCGACCCGCGCTTCCCTCCCCTCGCTCCAGAAGAGTTTCCGGAACTTACCATCCATATTTCGGTGCTCTCTGCCAGCACGCCGGTTCTGTTCGAGTCGGAGGAGATGCTTGCCGATGCCTTACATCCCGGGATCGATGGCCTCATTATTGCCCATGGCCAACATCGCGCTACCTTTCTTCCTGCCGTCTGGCAATCGATTCCAGACCGCCATCAGTTCATTAGACAGCTCAAACGGAAAGCCGGGCTCCCGGACACGGTTCGTGACTACCAAGCGTGGCGCTATACGGTGATAGAGTTTACTGCCTCAGAAGCTGTTTTAAAAATGTCGCGAGCGCCGGAGTGGCAAGGCGCACGGCGGTGAACAACCGAGGTGTACCAGGCAGTACATGAGGATTGAGAGCCGTCGCGCAACGCCGCTCCGGCCAACGCCGTAGTTTTTAAAGCAGCTTCTATCCAGGCGACGCTGAGCATAAAGGCCACGGTCATCCTTTCGTCAGCGTCACCCTTCAGAAGGTTAATACCGCACCCAGAATCTGTAGGCCGACCTTAAGGGCAAAAAGTGCCGCAACCATGACCCGAGCGGAGCAATCGATCAAGATGACCTGTTGTTACCGAACCAAGTAAGAACCGCTATAGGACATTGCAGCGAACAAGTACCATTTCATCCCATCGGTCATTCATCGCGCCATTCACTCATGCGCGCCTTGAGGCGCAGCAACGCTTGGCTATGTATCTGGCAGACGCGCGATTCGCTTACATTCAACACAGCGCCAATCTCTCGAAGATTCAATTCTTCATCGTAGTACAGCGACATGACCAATCGTTCGCGCTCCGGAAGGCTTGCAATCACTCTCGCGAGCGCGTGCTTGAACTCTTCCATAACCAAATCGTCGGCGGGCCCTCGGGCAAAATCACATATTCCCTCCGCAAGGGACTCGTTACCGGCGGTGAGATCTTCGAAACTAAAGACTTTATGCCCCGAAGCGTCCTGCAATATGCGATGGTAAGCTTCGAGAGAAATCCCCAACCGATCCGCCACTTCCACATCGCGCGCATCACGTCCTTCTATGGCCTCGATGGACCGTATCGCGTCCGCCACTTGACGCACCTTGCGGTGTAGCGAGCGAGGCGCCCAGTCGCTTTTCCTGATTTCGTCGAGCATTGCCCCGCGAATACGTATACCGGCATAAGTCTCGAAGCTCGCCCCTTGATTGGCGTCATAATTTCGAAAAGCTTCGAGCAGGCCGATCATGCCCGCTTGAATGAGATCGTCGGTCTGCACGCTTGGGGGTAGGCGGCTCTTGAGATGAAATGCGATGCGCCTTACCAGGCTTGCATGTCGGGTGACAAAATCCGCTTGATCTTCCTGCGCATCGATGTGAACGGCCACCCCAGTCATTGCTCAACCTCCCTGCATCTGTGACCGAGGGGGGTATCCGCCCCTCAGGAGAAGACCCGCCGCCTCCGTTGCCGATCCGCAAAGCGAGACAGCACGCCACAGACACTAAATTGATTTGGGACGCTCGCGCGGGCTTGCGTGTACAAGAAGCAACGATCGCCTGTGTCAGCACCTGACCGCGGTATAAAGGGCGTTCGGAGATCCAGGGTGCCTCGTTAACTCGGATATCGAGTCCCTTTAGCGGCCTGCCGAATCCAGCAAGGAGCATGCCCGAAGAGTCAAATAATCGAACAATGAGTCAGTTCTTAGGCACGAACAAGGAAGGGAGTTTGTCGACTGTCAAATTATCAACGAGATATTACTGGCATATTCAGCATGTCAAGATACTTAAAAAACTCCAATAAGGTTGCACCGACACAATTTAGCGCTCGGGAGCCGCCATGAATAACGGGAATCAGACGCTATATTTTTGACGTCAAATTACTGGCGATATTTCCGTCGCTGCAGGGATCCTCGTGCATGCGTTCCCGGTGCATGGTCCGTCGCACATGCCGTTAAAGCGCTGCGTACTTTCTCCGGCAGGAAGCAACCGGGTGGGCGGATCCGCCTCGCATCAATCCGAACAAGTCAAATACGACAGCGAGACTATCCGCTTCGACAGCGCACTTTGATAGCCGCCTGAAGGTTTTAAGGTCGGCCGCCAAGACCGCCTAAGAGGATGTCGCAAAACATCTTTTAAGCGAAGGTTCTCGACGGCGGGGCGGGCAGCGGTAACGAGAGTGGATCAAGGACGTTCCGTTTTCCTAGAACGGCATGTGAGGAGGGCCATCTTCGCGGCCACGCGCGCGCGACCACACAAGCCGGGCGATATTCTTAAATTTAGCGACCGACATTGCCCCACGGCTGTTGCGGCGTTTATACCCCGTGTCCTTGAGGCACGCTTCGATAATCGGTCGCTCCGCTTCATAGATGTGGGACGGTTCAAATTGCTCGTCCATCAAGACGAGCATCAAGATATCCCAGTCTTGATCCAGCTTAAGCTGTCCAATGCGATGTGCGGCGCGCCCCTCGTCTGGAATCACGCGCCCCTTAATTTGAATACGCCGGCCGGAGCGAGACCCACGACCGATGGCATCGTACCCTGCGGTTCCTGCAGACACGGGATCGAGCTCGAGCAACCGAGACGCATCATACTGGGCGATCGCACCGCTGACCGGGAGAGGCTTTCCGGTAACCGCCCGAAACTCCGCTGCCAAGCGCCGCGTCTGAGCGATCAATGCGTCGATAGAGTAGGGCGCCCCCAGGTTTTGACTCATCGCTTTCCCCGACTGTCAATCAACGAATAAAGCCCACCTCCCCTTTAGTGACTCGCGCTAATGCGTGTTGTGGATTCGGACGGGAGCAGATCGCTCGCCGCCGCGCTGTCACGGTTACCGACGCGTGTGAAATAGGGGGCATACTTGGCAGCGAGCCGAATGGCTTCCACCATGCTCACCGCGCTCGCTACGCCTTGGCCCGCGATATCGAACGCGGTTCCATGGTCGACGGACGTCCGCAGGAAGGGTAGCCCGTTAGTAATCGCGATGGTTCGCTCAAAGTCGAGTGTTTTACAGGCCACGTGCCCCTGATCGTGGTAGGTGGACAGTACCGAGGTATACCTTCCTTCAAGGGCGAAGTGGAATACCGAGTCGGCGGGTACGGGCCCTACGACGTCAATGCCCAGGGATTGGGCTTGTTTCACCGCTGGCTCAATATGATCGCATTCTTCACGGCCAAACAGACCGTGCTCGCCCGCATGCGGGTTGACCCCCGCCACCGCCATGGTGCCCTCTGTGACGCCGAGTCGCTTGAGCGCGGTCGTCGCACGAACGATATAATCCAGCACGCGGTCGCGCGTGACCAGCCCACAGGCATCGCGCAATGAGACATGGCGAGTGAGAAAGAACACACGCATGCCCTGGACCTCAAACATGGTCAATGGATCGACCGTTCCGGTGAGCTCGGCCAGCATCTCCGTATGGCCAATATGGGGCACCCCGGCTGCCTTGAGCGATTCCTTGTTGATCGGTGCCGTCGCAATGGCGTCCACCTCTCCTGCCATGGCTAGGGCGACCGATCGTTCGATGTAGGCGAATGCCGCGCTGCCGCAGCGAGCCTGCGGCTGGCCCATAACGATGGCGCCTGCATCGACGCTTTTCACGCTACAAATGGCCACGCTGCCCACCTGGTAGCGACCGTCTCCAGGCCGATCAACCCATTGCAGCTTCGCGCCAAGGCCGCTCTGCTTCAGGGCATTGTCCACAACATCATCATCACCGATCACCAAGGGGCGGCAAACCTGGTAGAGCGTCGGATCGCCGAGTGCTTTGACAACGATCTCGGGTCCGACACCGGCGGGATCGCCTATGGGTATCGCGATAATCGGCTTAGCCATCATTGCCACTCCTCATGTCTCATGCTTGCCTGATCTCCCTAGAGCGCTCATCTTTTCTATTCAGTAAGTTCAGGAAAAACTCGTGTAGCCGGGTATCGGCCGTTAGCTCTGGATGAAACGCTGTCCCCAGGATCTTGCCGCTTACTACCGCCACAGGTATTCCCTCGGGAAGAGACGCCAGCGTCTGCACATTATTTCCTATAGAGACGATCGCCGGCGCTCGTATAAAAACGGCCGGAAACGGTTCCTGGGAGAGCCCGGCGACTGGCAAGTCTGTTTCGAAACTCTCTATTTGGCGGCCAAACCAGTTCCTCGCGACCTTGATGTCCAAAAGCCCGAAAGGTTTGGGAGCGTTACCGGTCAAGGCTCGGGCAATGACTATCAGACCGGCGCAGACTCCCCAAAGCCCCATACCCGCGGCCGCTGCCCGCGCGATGGCCTCGCGCAAGCCATAGAGTTCAGCCAACT
Source organism: Gammaproteobacteria bacterium (assembly GCA_018224385.1). Taxonomy (GTDB): domain Bacteria; phylum Pseudomonadota; class Gammaproteobacteria; order HK1; family HK1; genus JAGTVB01. Next base: position 39,958 of record JAGTVB010000109.1, on the reverse strand, counting down.
TGATAATAGTGGTGCTTTCGCCGCCTGGAATAATCAGGCCATCGAGCCCGACGATCTGCTCGGGCAAGCGAACCTCCCCCGCCGGTACGCCCAGCGCCCGAAGTATCGTCAGATGTTCACGAAAAGCACCCTGCAAAGCAAGGACGCCGACACGTATTTTCCTCAATGCTACCAACCGCGTGCAGCGAGACGTTCGCTTGCATCCAGCCGTCGAATGTCAATTCCAGGCATAGGCTCACCTAAACCCACAGAAACCTCGGCCAAGATGTCCGGATTGTTGTAGTGAGTGGTAGCTTTCACGATAGCGGCGGCGCGCAGAGCAGGGTCGCTTGCTTTGAAAATGCCCGAGCCGACAAACACCCCGTCCATCCCGAGCTGCATCAGCAGCGCAGCATCGGCCGGAGTCGCGATGCCACCTGCCGCAAAGTTAACCACTGGAAGCCTCTCTTGCTCCCTGACTTCGCATACCAACTCATAGGGCGCGCGGAGATCCTTGGCCAGCGTCATCAATTCTTCTTCCGGGGTACACTGCAACCGCCGAATACCGCCTAACACCGTTCGAGCATGGCGTACCGCCTCCACGACGTTCCCAGTACCCGCTTCCCCTTTGGTGCGAATCATTGCGGCACCCTCGCCGATGCGACGCAATGCCTCACCGAGATCGGTACACCCACACACAAAGGGCATCTTGAATTGCCATTTATCGATATGAAAGGTTTCATCTGCCGGCGTAAGTACTTCCGACTCATCGCAGTAGTCGACGCCAAGCGCTTGAAGTATTTGCGCTTCAACAAAATGCCCGATGCGAACCTTGGCCATGACCGGTATGGTTACCGCATCCATAATCTCTCGAACCCTGACCGGATCGCACATGCGGGCCACCCCCCCCGCTGCACGAATATCTGACGGCACTCGCTCCAGCGCCATCACCGCGCATGCACCGGCCTCTTCGGCGATCCTGGCCTGCTCCGCACTGGTCACATCCATAATGACCCCCCCTTTCAACATTTGTGCGAGGCCGCCCTTGACTCGCCACGAACCGGTCTCGCGGTTGGTGCTCGTTGTAGAACCCCGGGATGAACTGGTTGCCATCTCAAATCTTTCTCCGCGCGTTACCCTTCCCAATGCGAAGGGTCTTCATTTTAGGTCAGGGATATGCTCTATTTGGAAGCTAAACATCTATTATAGGCACGGACCCTGATACTCGCTATTCGTCCCCGTTATGGTTGACGACCTCATCCAACCTCCAGCCGCGCTCGGGCCGATCACATGCCAAACTCCCAATACTCGGACGAATTTCCCCAACGCGAGGATATCATTTATTTGAATCATGCGGCGGTGGCTCCCTGGCCTCGTCGCACGGCGCTCGCGGTGAGGCGTTTCGCAGAGGAAAATGCAAGCCAGGGGGCGCTCGATTACAGCCGCTGGCTGCAAGTCGAAGCTTCCCTACGCGCGCAATGCCAAGCGCTGTTAAACGCGCCGTCTGTTACCGACATCGCCTTACTCAAAAACACCTCTGAGGCGCTCTCTACGGTCGCCTATGGCTTGCGCTGGAAGGCGGGCGACAACGTGGTGCTTCCCGATCAGGAATTTCCTTCCAACCGTATCGTCTGGGAATCCCTGAGGCGGTTTGGCGTTGGGGTGCGCAAAATAGCCCTCGAACGAGGCCAGTCCCCCGAAGATGCGCTTATCGGCGCGTGCGACCGGAGCACTCGCCTCCTTGCGGTCAGCTCAGCGCAGTATGCCACAGGGCTTCGCCTGGATCTGGAGCGTCTCGGGCAGTACTGCCGCCGACAGGACATTTTATTGTGTGTGGACGCCATTCAAAGCCTTGGCGCACTGCGGATGGACGTGCAGGCAATCGGTGCGGATTTCGTAGTGGCCGACGGACATAAGTGGATGTTGGGACCCGAAGGAGTCGCCCTCTTTTATTGCCGACCTGAGCGGCGCGAAGCGCTTGATATTGTTCAATATGGGTGGCACATGGTGGCCAATGCCGGGGATTTCGAGCGGGTCGATTGGCAATTGGCAGACAGTGCGCAGCGTTTCGAGTGCGGCAGCCTCAACATGCTTGGTATTCATGCCCTGCGTGCCAGTCTCTCGCTGCTGCTCGAGGTGGGCTTAGAAAAAGTTGAGGAGGCCGTGCTGCGCAACACCGAGTATCTGTGCGAAGCGATTCGCCGACACCCAAAACTTGAGCTCATCTCCCCTCACGACGCTCAACGCCGGAGCGGCATCGTCAGCTTCCGCTGCAGGTGCCTGGATCCCAGCGCACTGTTTTCTCGCCTTAAATCCGCCGGGGTCGTCTGTGCCCTTCGCAACCGCAGTATTCGCTTTTCTCCCCACTTCTATACGCCTCAAGCCAAGCTTGAGGCGGCCATGGAGCTCGTAAGCGCCTACTGTGCCGAATGAGGGGAAACCGCTGCCGATGCCGGCTCGCACGTTTGAGATTGAGGTGCGTGCCGAAAAAGTCCGAAGAAGTTCTCAGTCGATGCCTGAGCAAAATCCGCAAAGGACATATTGCGTCGCATGGCGACGTGCTCAGCGACGAGCCTGACATAGGCTGGCTGGTTTGGCTGACCGCGTCGGGAGAGCGGCGTAAGATAAGGCGCATCCGTTTCGATCAACAGGCGGTCTAAGGGCGTTTGCACCGCGACTGTCTGAAGGTCTGGAGTGTTCTTGAAGGTTACGCTACCTGATAGCGAGATGCAAAAGTCGAGATCGAGCGTTTGGCGCGCCGCCTCCCAGTCGCCCACGAAGCAGTGAATTACCCCGCCCAGTTCGTGCGCCCCCTCTTCACGAAGAATTCGCAGCGTGTCTGTCATCGCCTGGCGACAATGGACAATGAGTGGCTTGCCAACCCGTTTTGCAACAGCGATGTGCCGACGGAACCGTGCTTGCTGGGGGGTACGTCCGATCTTAGTTCGGTAGTAATCGAGCCCGGTTTCACCTACGGCAACAACCTCCGGTTCACGAGCGAGCCGCAACAGCTCATCCTCGTCGGGTTCGGAGACAAGTTGCTGATTCGGATGCACCCCAACAGCAGCAAAAATGCCGCGATAACAGCGTGCCAGGTCGCGGATCTTTTCATAGGCCTTTAAGTTAACGCAGGCATTGAGCATCCAACCCACGCCCTGGGCGCGCGCTGCGGCAACCACTCCTGTTATTCCGCCCTCGTAGGCGGCAGGATTTAGCAGATCGAGGTGACAATGTGAGTCGACAAGCAAAGGCTCCATACTCCATAGGAAATTACATCGTATGCGTTTGACGGTCGGATTTTAGCGCACCCGCAAGATAGCTCTCGATTTTGGTACGGGTTTTACCCTGATCAATTTCACTGAACTGGACACCGATGCCGGCTGCTCGATTTCCTTGCGCCCCTTTGGGGGTTACCCAAACGATACGCCCTGCGATTGGCATTTTCTCATTTTCCTCCATGAGCGTAATCAGCATGAACACTTCATCGCCCAGTCGATAGTTCCGCGCGGTGGGAATGAACAGTGCGCCGCCTCGCACAAAGGGCATGTACGATGCGTACAAGGCACCCATTTCTTTGATGGAAAGCGAGAGTATCCCTTGTTTCGGTGCACTCATAGCCAAAATCTCCTGAGCTTGCCTCTCACTTGACCGATGAGGATCAGCCGCGTCCTCAAAGCATGGATCTAATGAGATGAACTGCTGCGCGGGTGCGCCAATGCTGTGCAGGTCATAGCGACGCCTTCCAACAAAAGTTGATCATTCAATCCGGCGCTCCCACCGTGATCTTTGTTGGCCTGTATGCAGCAATCCCAAAGCGCGAAAAAGCGACGCGGCGCGATCGCTTGGGCGAGGCTGGTGAGCGCCGGGAGAATGTCGCGGTTCACTACCCGCGACGAAGCTTCAGCGCAGCTCAGCTTGATGCAATCTGCGGCCATAGATGCCAGCCACTGCAGGACCTCGTTCGTGCCCGAGACTCGCCACAACTTAGCCACCTCAAGCGGATCGGCTTGTCCACTAACAACATCGACGAATGATTCAAGCACCTTGCCCCGCAGAGGCAGATGATCGGCTTGCATCATATCCAATGCCCGAATCGGCGCCCCTCCAGCAATATCCAGCACCAGCTCGACATCGGCGGGTTGTGGCATCTGCGCCGCGAGCCATTGGCACGCCTGGCGACGACACGGGGTGGGAAAGTCGATCAGCTGGCAGCGACTGCGGACCGTCGGGGGAACCTTGGCAGCACTGTGCGAGACCAGCAGAAATACCGCATCGCCAGGAGGTTCCTCTAGTGTTTTCAGCAAGCTATTGCTGGCCTCCCGCGTTAGCAATTCTGCCGGTGACAGGATAGCGACCTTGGGTCCGCCGAACTTCGGCGCCAACCCCAGTGCATCAATAAGACGGCGTACCGGGACAATGCCGATGCTCGCCTTCCCCTGGTCGGGCTCTACGATCATGAGGTCAGGATGAGACCCCGCGTTGCTCAGTGAGCAGCTTCGGCAGATCCCGCAAGGCCGCTTATCGGACATGGGGTGCCGGCAGACCAAGGCTCTCGCCAAGCGTCGGGCAAACTGCGGAACGCCAAAACCTTGGCGGCCGCGAAGCAGCAAGGCATGGCCGAGTCTCTGGTTTTTGCACGCGTCAGCGAGCAGTGTCCACTGCGGGTTATGCCACGGCAAAAGCGTAGCCATTGTTCTAGAGAGATCCATCGCATCCCATCACCTGAGCTCTTGAAGCCACTCGTGCTGAAGTGCCCAGCATTATGGCCGCATTTTTGCCAACCCAGCAAACGACTTTAGGTCGCGCCAAGCACTGGACTGCCGAGATGCCATCGATATCTTCGTGGGTAGAGCCACCTTGATGGACCTGGTCCGGTTCCGGAATGGACATCTTGGGAGCGTATGGCGTTAGGGGGCGGCACACGAGCCTAACCTTAAACTCATGCGGTTCTCTTATGAGTCGTGCAAAAAAGCCCTGAGAATGGTGTCCACACGCAGCCTAACCACGTCCAGCGGTGCGCTAGCGTCAACCACCTGGCATCGACCGGGATGCTCCGCTGCCAGCATCAGATAAGCATTACGCACCCGCTCGAAAAATCGCTGTTCTTCTCGTTCAAACCGATCCTTTTCGCCCCGCTGGCTTACCCGGCTCAACCCCATCGGGACAGGAACATCAAAAATTAGCGTGAGATCCGGACGCAGCGCACCTTGAACCCAATCGACCAGGGCGTCAATGCGTGCTTTTGCGATGTTACGCCCCTCGCCCTGATAAACGTAGGTAGCGTCTGTGAACCGATCACAGACAATCCAACGCCCTTGCCGCAACGACGGCTTGATGACTTGCTCAAGGTGTTCCACGCGCGCGGCGAAAATCATCAGCAGCTCAGCGCTAGGGGCTAGGCTGTCATAGCTGGGATCTAACAATAACCGACGTATTTCTTCTCCCAGGGGAGTACCCCCTGGCTCGCGTGTGACGACAACAGATTTGCCTGCTGTTTCGAGAAAGGTGCGTATGTAGGGGAGAAGGGTCGATTTACCGCTTCCTTCGATTCCCTCTAAGGTAATGAAGCGGCCGTACGATTTGTCGGCCTGATGCATTCCATCAGTCACCCGCGCGTCGTTGCCCATTGCGATCCTGCTGGCGCTGAAGTTGATACCGAGCCACCGCGCGCAAATGCTCTGGGTAGGTTGCAGAGAAGTGGTGGCTACCATCTCCTCGGGCCACGAAAAAGAGGGCATCACTTAATTCGGGATGAAGTGCAGCTCGGATGGCGGCGCCGCCGGGCATGGCTATAGGCGTAGGAGGCAAGCCGCTGCGACGATAGGTATTGTAAGGTGTCAGTTCCTTCAGGTCGCGGCGCCGCAGATCGCCGTCGAAAGCGTTACCCAGTCCGTAGATGACCGTGGGGTCGCTTTCCAGACGCATGCCCTTGCTGAGCCTTTGAACGAAAACCCCAGCGATTCGTTCCCGTTCTTCGTGTCTTCCGGTTTCCTTTTCAATGATAGAGGCGAGGATCAAGGCCTCGTACGACGTGCGATAAGGTAGCTCGCGAGCCCGTCCGTCCCATTCTGATTGGAGGCGTCGGCGCATAGTGCTATACGCCCGACGCAAGAAATCACGGTCACTGAGAGCACTCGGAAAGTAATAGGTCTCGGGATAAAACCATCCTTCCGGATGTATGCCCCCCAGTCCCAGGGTGTCCATGATCCCTTCTGGGGGCACTCCCGTGAGGGTCTGTGCGATATGCGAATGTGCCCGCACGGCGGCGAATACCTCTTTAAAAGTCCAGCCTTCGACCAGGGTCAAGGCGTGTTGAACCACCCTTCCGGAAACGAGCACATCGAGCAGTTGCGCCGGGGTTGTTCCAGCGTCAAGCCGATATTCGCCTGCCTTGATTTGCGTGGCCTTTCCGTGCCAACGGGCATACCACAGAAGCGCCCAAGGTCGATGGAGGACTCCTTGGCTCGATAGCTGAGACACAACGTGTGTTAGAGTCATGCCTGGTGTCACGACATAGGTGAGGGGCGCTTCACCAATATGCAAGGTACGTTTGCTCAGTGCACGATGCTCCACTGCTATCCAAACGGCGACGGCACCCGCCATGAGCAGCAACATACCCATAAGCTTATAGAGCACTTTGTGCATATAGTATCCGCCTTTGCTGGCGCCGATGCGATGCGGCGGTGTTCCACGCGGGTTAGGCTACCTCGCGCTTGCCCGCAACCTTGTTAGGAATTCGCAGCCCGAGTTGGCACGTTGGCGGACATTGTTGCTAGTCACGGACGCACGCACGGTGGCGGACCGATTCACCCATGAGCGACGACGCGCCGACGCACTAATTCACGCTGCAGGTGCTGGGTAATTGGACCAACTGCGTAGGTACGGCGAGCGAACCGTTGCACCGGCCAAATGCCAAAAAGGCTGTTGCAGAAAAACAGCTCCTCCGCCGCCACAAGAGAGGGCAACCGAATTGCCTTGACCCGCAAGGGTACTTTTCGCTCGGAACGGATCACCTCCATAATGATGGCTCGCATCACGCCCTCTACTCCGCAATGCCCCAAGCAGGGCGTGATCAGCTGGCCATCCGTGACCAGGAACAGATTGCTCATGGTGCCTTCAATCACCCATCCTGAGGTATCGAGCATCAGCCCCTCCGGACAGCTGTAAGTCTGGCACTCGCGCCGGGCCAGAACTTGCTCAATTCGATTGAGGTGCTTTACACCGGCCAGCAACTGATTTCGACTCAGTCGAACGCGGCACTGATGGGCGACGACCCCGTGACTCCAATACGAGGGCGGATAGGCAGCCCACGGATGCAGCGACAAGATTCGAGTCGGCGAGACATGATGGGGCGGGGCATATCCCCGGCCAGCCGTGCCCCGGGTAACGATAAGCTTGAGAACGCCGCGCTCTACACCCGTTGCCAGAGTGGAGATTTCGCGTTGCAGCGTCTCCGTATCCGGCATCGGTATACCCAGTACCTGGCATCCGCGAGCCAACCGTTGAAGATGACGGTGCACACAAAGGGCCTCGCCATACCACACGGGCAGCGTCTCGAACAGCCCATCGCCGTATTGCAACCCGCGGTCAAGGAAAGAGAGACGGCTCGCCGCTTGACCGTTTATCAGCGCCACTACATGCTCTTGGTCAAGGCACGCAGGGCCGCTTCTGCTTTGTGGCGAGTCTCCCTAAGCTCAAGCTCAGGAACTGAGTCAGCCACGATGCCCGCGCCGGTTTGTAGCCATATCTGTTCTCCGCGCCGAATCAGCGTTCGGATAAGGATATTGAGATCCATGCTGCCATCCCTGCCGAGATAACCCATCGTCCCGGTGTACGGTCCCCTCGGTGCGGCTTCCAAAGACGCGATGATCTCCATGCAACGGATCTTTGGGCAACCGGTAATCGTACCTCCAGGAAAAATCGCCCGTACTACCTCACCCGGGGTAACCTCACGCCGCAACCGCCCGCACACCGTCGAAACGATATGATGGACATGGGGGTAGGATTCGAGGACCATCAATTCTGGAACGGTGACACTACCCACCTGGCAGACCCTGCCAAGATCGTTGCGTTCCAGGTCAATGAGCATAGTGTGTTCCGAGCGTTCCTTCGGGCTTGTCAGTAAAGCCCGCGATAGGATGCGGTCGGCTCGATGATTTTGGGAGCGCGGATGGGTGCCCGCGATAGGACGCGTCTCTATCACTGCACCCCGCACGCTCGCCAGCCTCTCGGGAGAGGAGCTCAGAATCGCCGCGTCCCCGAAATTGGCAAGACCGGCAAAGGGCGCGGGATTGAACTGGCGCAAGCGGTCGTACAGCACCCCATGGGACAGATCAGGTCTCAATAGTCCCTGCCAGCGCCGTGATAAATTGACCTGGAAAACATCGCCTTCTGAAATGTACTGCTGAATTTCCGCTAGCCGGGAAAGGAATAAGTGTTCTGGCTCCTCTCGAATGACCTCTCGCAGAATACAGCCCCCCTGCCTAGCCAATTTCGGCGCCTGCAGCAGATCTTCTACCATTACGGGGACCAGTTCTCGTGCTTCTGGCTCGGCAGCAACCATCGTTCGGCGTAGCTGGTGGTCCCGAATGATCGCCGCCGGCATTCGGTAAGCCGCCGCAATCGGCAAGCCCTCTTCGGGCCAGGGAAGGCTCAAAACCGGCTCAATCTGGGCAGCCAATTCATAACCAAAATACACGAACCACCCGCCACAGAACGGCAGGTCGCCGGGTAAAGGCTGCCAAGTTCGATGCGTGCTCCACCACAAATCGAGATTATGCAAAAAGTCCTGGCCGCAGGTTCGGAAGGCGTCACTGCGCAATCCGCCCTCAGGCCACAACGCGAGTGAACCCTCAGGAAAGGCAAGCAGGAAATCGTAGCGCGCATTGTCAGTACCACGCGCTACGCTTTCCAAAAGAAACGGATAGCGCTCAGGATGACTCACATGGACCGGGAGCAGATCCGAATAGTGATTGAGCCATCGGTAACTACAGTTCGAACCGGACGGCGGCATTTAATCTGACCACGGCATTTAATCCAAAGCAGGCTTGGCTCCGGCGTGGTCCGTCCGCGGGATTGAGCAGTGGTTTGCCCTAATACCCCTCGGCCAGCGCTCTCGATGGGGCTAAAGCGCTTCGCTGCGTATAGAGCTTTTCGATTAGAAGGAGTGCTAGGACGTGCGTCCGAAGATGAGGGTACCGTTGGTACCACCAAAACCAAAGGAATTGGTCAAAGCGACGTCAATCTTCATGTTGCGGGCAAAATTCGGAACGTAATCGAGATCGCAGCCTTCATCCGGCGCCTCAAGATTGATGGTCGGTGGAGCAATCTGGTCACGAATGGCAAGAATACAAAAAATTGCCTCCACGCTGCCGGCCGCCCCGAGCATATGCCCTATCATCGACTTCGTTGAACTTATCGCTACATCGGAGGCATGAGATCCGAAGACGTTCTTGATCGCTCGTGTTTCTGCCACATCGCCTGCGGGCGTAGAGGTGCCGTGCGCATTGATGTAGTCGATACTCTGTGGACTTAGCTCGCCATCATTGAGGGCAAGGAGCATACAGCGACTTGCTCCTCGAGCATCTGCGGAGGGAAGCGTAATATGATAGGCATCGCTGTTCTTGCCGTATCCGAGAAGCTCCGCGTAGATTCGTGCGCCCCGCGCCTTCGCTATTTCATAGGCCTCGAGCACGATGACCCCGGCCCCATCGGCGAGCACAAAACCGTCGCGTCCTTTGTCCCACGGCCGGCTGGCCTGCTCCGGCGCATCGTTTCGCGTCGAAAGGGCTCGCGCCGCAGCAAATCCACCCAGTCCCATGGGCGATGTGGCCATTTCCGTGCCCCCCGCTATCATGGCATCCACGTCTCCACGTTCGATCATGCGCGCGGCGTCACCGATGTTGTGTGTACCGGTGGCACAGGCGGAGACGATTCCATAGTTGGGCCCTCGAATGCCATACATGATCGACAGGTTGCCCGCTACCATGTTGATAATATTACTTGGCACAAAAAACGGCGAGATCTTGCGGGGGCCTCCGGCAAGGTAGGCGTCATAGCCTTTTTCGATTCCTGGCAGCCCACCAATACCGGAGCCAATAGCGATGCCGACCCTTTCACTATTCTCTTCTGTAATCTCCAATCCAGCATCCTCAATCGCCTGGATGCTCGCTGCGATCCCGTAATGAATAAAGGGATCCATTTTTTTCAGCTCTTTTTGCGGAAGATAACGTGACGCATCGAAATCGCGCACGACTCCGCCAATACGGCTGGGGAATGGGGTCGTGTCAAACGTATCGATGAGCGATACCCCGCTCTTTCCTGACACTATCTTTTCCCAAGTCCCCTCGACGTTAGGACCAAGAGGGGTGACAAGTCCTAGGCCTGTCACTACCACGCGTCGCTTCAAAACTCATACTCCGATACAAACAAAAGGGCCGCAGGCCGACCCTGAACAGTCAATGACTTTGCTGCACTGGCCGAATGACTACTCCACCTGAATGTGCTGCTTGATGTAGTCAATAGCCTGCTGAACGGTCGTGATCTTTTCCGCCTCGTTATCTGGAATCTCGCAGTTGAACTCCTCCTCCAATGCCATGACCAACTCGACTGTATCGAGGGAATCGGCACCAAGATCATCGACGAAAGAAGAATCCCCGCTGACTTCCTCTTCCTTGACGCCAAGCTGCTCGACGACGATCTGCTTGACGCGTTCTTCAATGGTACTCATTGCGGAATTGTCCTCCCTCACCATGAACCACGCAGGTTCGGCGTTAGTTTATTGCAAACAAAGTAACTTGCAATCAGTGCTCAATGTGCTCTTTGCACTCATGCCACCGCGAAACCTCAGGGGTCCCGCCTTACCGTATCTAAAAATCCTTCAGACCAAGAAAAAACTGTTGCCGAAACAGCGCCTTGCTGTAGCAGCGTCGTTGCAGGGCACGCACCTCGACAGAAAACCGTCAGGACCGATTTTGAATGGCTCCAAGCCGGCCCTTCAGAGGCAAGATTCCGGTATGGGGCGACCACTCCTCGGATACACCCTTGGAGACTCCAGTTGCTCATCCCACTACGCCTTTTCTCTGCCGGCGCTCGCGACATTTTTAAAACAGCTTCTAAGTCATATACATGCCGCCGTTAACATGAAGCGTCTCGCCGGTGATGTAATTGGCCCCCGGGGAGGCAAGAAACAGTACAGCAGCTGCGACCTCCTCACTGCGACCAAGGCGGTTGAGCGGAATCTGACTCGTGAGTGCTTCACGCTGGGTTTGCGACAGATTCTGTGTCATGTCGGTATCGATGAATCCCGGGGCCACCGCATTAACGGTAATTCCTCGCGAGCCAAGCTCGCGAGCCAATGATTTCGTGAACCCGATCACTCCAGCCTTGGCCGCACAATAGTTCGTTTGTCCCGCATTGCCACTGGCGGCCACCACCGATGCGATGTTTATTATACGTCCCCGGCGTGCCCTCATCATATGTTTCGCACAGATCCGCGACATGCGAAAAACGCCGGTTAGATTAGTGCCGATGACCGCCTCCCATTCTTCGTCTTTCGTGCGCAGCAGCAGGTTGTCCCGCGTAATCCCGGCGTTATTAACGAGTATTGTTGGCAACCGCTTTTCCACTTGCAAGCGGGAGAACAACGCATCTACGGAATCGGCGCTGGTGACGTCGAGCACGATGCCTTGGCCCGAAATACCGTGTCGCTGGAATCTGGCTGTGATAGCCTCGGCGCCCTGGGGAGAAGTGCCGGTGCCAATAACCCACGCGCCTTGGGCACCGAGGACATCGGCAATGGCCGCGCCGATGCCTCGAGTCGCCCCAGTGATGAGGGCCACTTCCTCTGCCAACGTCATCGCCATCGGTTAAGCACCGGTATACCCCAGCGCTGCCGACAGCCGATTCACGCCTGGCGTGGGTTCCAAGAGCGCGGTGGTCTGATCCAGCGCTTTCTTCAGGCTTTCCACGTCATAGGCTGGAAGTGCTGTCAAGCCACGGTCGATACGCTTGCATAGCGACGCCAGCACCTTGCCGGGGCCGCACTCCACAACAAGCTTCACGCCCCGGCGGGTGAGCGTCTGCACGGTTTCCGTCCAACGCACCGGGCTCGCCAGCTGCCGGCTGAGTGCCTCACGGATTTTATGCGCTTCTGCATGAACAGCAACATCGGCATTGTGTATGACCGGAACCGAAGGGCGTGCCAATTTAACCGCCGCCAACCGCTCAGCAAACCGCTCTGTAACCACCTTCATCAGCGGGCTGTGGGCCGGCACACTCATTGGCAGTACCACCGTACGTTTGGCTCCCGTTGCCTGCGCCAACTTCAATGCTCGTTCCACGGCGGCCGTGTGGCCAGCCACAACCACTTGGCCAGGTGCGTTGAAATTTACCGGGGCAATCACCTGGTCTTCAGCCGCAATCCTACAGACACTCTGAACCTTCTCATCAGTCAAGCCTAGGATAGCGGCGATGGCGCCGATACCGTGGGGGACGGCCTCCTGCATCAGGCGTCCCCGGTCGGCAACCAGAGTCACGGCATCGCGGAAATCCAAAGCCCCCGCGCAGACAAGCGACGTATACTCTCCCAGACTATGTCCCGCCATCACACTTGGCAACGGACCGCCTAAAGAACGCCAGACGCGCCAGACCGCGACGCCGGCCGCTAACATCGCTGGCTGCGTTCGCTCCGTCGCCATCAGCGCCCGTTCGGGTCCTTGCTGAACGAGGCCCCATAGGTCATATCCCAGTGCCTCAGAGGCAGCACTGAACGTGCTTTCCACCTCAGGCTGGATTTTGGCGAGGGCGGCCAGCATGCCAATGGATTGGGAACCCTGGCCAGGAAAGACAAAGGCAAGTTCTGTGGGCATTTCGGAAAAGCTCCCTGAAATTCAAACGTTCTTAGTACTTCAGCAGGGCAGAGCCCCAAGTAAAACCGCCGCCGAACGCTTCGAGCAACAGCGTGTCGCCTCGACTGATACGTCCGTCGCGTATCGCCACATCCATGGCCAGAGGAACCGAGGCCGCTGATGTATTTCCATGCTCCGCGATGGTGAGCACGACCCGCTCCATGGGTATACCCAGCATCTTTGCGGTGGCGTTGATAATTCGAATATTAGCTTGGTGGGGAACCAGCCAATCCACGTCACATCGGTCCATGTTATTCGCCGCTAGGGTCTCATCCACGATGCGACCGAGCGTTCGAACCGCAATCTTGAATACCTCGCCGCCCTGCATGCGAACGTAAGCCGGGTGATCATAACCGTGGAAAACCCCCCCATCGACGTACAGCAGATGTTCGTATCGCCCATCTGCATGGAGATGCGTAGACAAGATCCCGGGAGCCTCGCTTGCCCCTAGAATAACCGCCCCAGCGCCGTCACCGAAAAGCACGCAAGTGCCTCGGTCGGTCCAGTCCAGGATCTTCGAGCTTGCATCCGCCCCCACAACCAGTGCGCACTTGGCGGCACCTGTGCGGATAAACTGATCCGCTATGCTAAGGGCATAGATAAAGCCGGTGCAAACGGCCTGGACATCAAACGCCGGGCATCCGGATATGCCGAGTCGTGCCTGCAATCGACAGGCGGTGGCCGGATAAACCAGGTCTGGGGTCGTTGTTCCTAGGACCACGAAATCGATCTCATCCTTCTCAATCCCGGCTGCCTCTAGCGCGCGCCGTGAAGCATGCTCGGCCAGATCGCATGTCGTTTCTCCCGGACCCACAATATGACGCTTTCGAATACCTGTTCGCTCTTGTACCCAAGCATCCTTGGTGTCAACAAGCCGTTCAAGGTCCGAGTTGGTCAAGCAGTGTTCGGGAAGGTAACCTCCGGTACCGAGCACCCGCGCGAATGTCACACGGCCTCCTTCGTGGTCAACACCGACTCCAAAAGGTTGCTAATCCGTGCCGGCACGTTTTTTTGCACCTCCGCAATCGCTTCCCTAATAGCATTGGCGAAGGCTAAAACATCAGCTCCACCGTGACTCTTAACCACAATCCCTCGAAGCCCGACCAGACTCGCGCCGTTGTAGCGCCGAGGATCAATCTTGCGTCGGAGCCTGTTAAGCACGGGTCGTGCCACCAAAGCGGCGATGCGGGCATAGAAACTCCCCGTGAATTCCTGCTTGACATAATGGCTGATCATGTGGGCGACACCTTCGCTCGATTTGAGCGCCACATTGCCCACAAATCCGTCACACACGATAACGTCCGCAGTGCCTCGATAGATGTCGTCCCCCTCAACAAATCCGACGTAGTTCAGTTCGCTGCCCGCGAGCAACCGCGCCGCTTCTCTAACTCTCTGATTTCCCTTTATTTCTTCCTCACCGATGTTCAACAGTCCGACGCGTGGGTGGGGCACGTTATCAACGGCGTTGGTAAGCACGGAACCCATTACCGCAAATTGAAACAACTGCCCAGGGGTGGAGTCCACATTGGCCCCGAGGTCCAGCAAGCGCGTATGGCCGCATACGGTCGGCAGCGAAGAAACGATGGCTGGACGGTCGATGCCTGGCAGTGTCCGCAACACAAATCGCGCAGTGGCCATCAAAGCACCGGTATTGCCCGCACTCACGCAGGCATCGGCGACCCCTTCCTTGACTAAGTTTAACGCCACTCGCATCGACGAATCTTTCTTCGTGCGCAGGGCCAGCGATGGAAGCTCATCCATTGCCACCGTCTGTGAGGCGTGGCGGATAGTCAAGCGCTCGCTATCAGCCGCACCCTGGGCGCGAACGGTGCGTTCCAGTGTCGCACGCTCCCCCACCAGGATAACCTGCAGCCCATCATACTCAGACAGCACCCGCAGCGCCGCCGGAACGACCACGGCCGGACCGTGATCGCCACCAAAGGCGTCAAGAGCAACGGTGAGGGTCAAACCCTATTCATCCCTTATCTTCCTTATCTGCGATGACCTTCTTGCCCCGGTAAAATCCTTCACGACTGACATGGTGGCGCAGATGTGTTTCACCCGTTGTCGGGTCCATGGATATGGGCGGCAGTGACAGCCCATCATGAGAACGGCGCATGCCTCGCTTCGAGCGACTCTTACGGTTTTGTTGTACGGCCATCAGAATTCCTAGCTTAATGATCAGCGCTTCAGGTTGCTGAGCACCGCGAACGGACTCTCCTTTGCGTCTGCCTCCAAATCAGGGTCAGCACCAGCGCCTGATCTATCGGCCTTCGGACACCGACTCTCGGGGTGCATAGGGACAATCGGTAATGCCAGTATCAGTTCATCCTCAACCATTGCTACCAGGGACAGGGGACTATCCTCTTGTGCAACCAGCGGCTCGTGGCCCGGTTCCAAACGCTCTTGAGATTCCACCGTCGGAATCAGGCCAAGGCGCACCTCACAATTAGCTGACCAAGGGAGCGGCTCCAGACAGCGCTGACACACCAGCTGCAGTTCACCTTGGATCGTGCCCTGAATGCAGAGGCATCCATGGTCCCCGCGCCCAAAGCGCAGGTCTATTACTATCTCGCCTGCAGTGCTGCACAGGGTCTCGGCGAGACGCCACATCCATGCGACAGGGATCTGACCCTGCAGGGAACGCCCGGAGCGAGCAAGCTGAAGCGGATAGATGAGCTCGGGCAAGCCCTTTGACATAACCGCGTAATATTAATTAAGGTAGGCGTCATTAGTCAAAAACTATTGATTGCTCGTTATGTCGAAGTTGGACGTTGAAAGTTCCCAGACGGTCGTGCTTGCCTCCAGCTCCGTGTACCGACGCCAATTGCTCACCCGACTTGGAATCCCATTCGTCGTGGTTTCGCCGAACCTTGACGAGCGCTGGCTTGACCCGGAGACACCTTCCGGATATGTTCAGCGGTTAGCGGAAATGAAAGCCGGTGCCGTTCGTCATCACTATCCCGACGCGCTCATTATCGCATCCGATCAAGTAGCTGTTCTTGATGGACAAGTTCTGCGCAAGCCCGGCAGCCGTGAAGCCAATATTGAGCAACTGTTGCGCGCCTCAGGCCGTCGCGTGCAAATTCTGACGAGTCTTTGCGTCCTCAACACGCGCACCGGCTGCACCCAGGTGGATACGGTTTTGGCGACAGTGCATTTTCGCTCACTTTCGCTTCACCAAATCGAATGCTATGTCAGCCGAGAACAGCCCTTTGACTGCGCGGGCGGCTTCAAATCCGAAGGACTTGGCGTTGCGCTGTTCAGCCGCGTGGACGTGGACGATTCGAGCACGATAGTCGGCCTGCCGCTAATACCGCTCGTCAGGATGCTCGAGAACGAACAGTTAGACGTGTTATCCACGTCCTAGGCTGCCCCGCTATCAGAATACCCTCACCGTGAGTAAGTTGCGTTGCCGCCAAGCCATCTTGACGGCAAGCGAGCGCGGGACACAGGCTTCTCATTTTTTCACCTAAGCTGCATCGACGATACGCTGGCGTAAGTCGGCAGCAAGCGAGCCATGGCCACGCCAATGCGCTTCGCAAACCGATCCAGGTAGTCATGCTTGGGCGTGAAATCGACCAGCTCCTCGGCGCCGATAACCTCCCGCGCAACATAGTGTGCCCCCCCAACCGCATCCGCAAGACCAAGCTCCATGCTTTTCTCGCCGCTCCAGATCAAGCCACTGAAGAGTTCTTCTCCACCCGTTAAGCGCGCTCCCCTGCCGTCTTTTACCACGTCGATGAATTGACTGTGCAGTTCCTTCAAGATGGCTTCCACATGCTGGACCTCGTCTGTCCTCATCGGTGAAAACGGATCGAGGAGTCCCTTGTGCTCGCCGGCGGTGAGCAGTCGGCGCTCGATGCCGAGCTTCTCCATAATTCCCACAAACCCAAAAGCATTCATGAGCACACCAATGGAACCAATGACACTGGACTTGTTGACGAAAATCTTGTCTGCGGCGGCGGCGACATAGTAACCCCCGGAGGCACACATGTCGGTAACGACGGCATGCAGGGGGATGTCGGGATGGAGCGAGCGCAACCGCTTTATTTCTTCGTTGATATAGGCCGCTTGTACCGGGCTGCCACCGGGGCTATTGATGCGCACGATGACGCCCGCGGTATCGTCATCGGCAAATGCGGCGCGCAGCCCCTTGATGATTCGATCCGCGCTGGCTTCGCCGTCTTCAGAAATGACACCCTGTACGTCGACCAACGCTGTATGCGGCTTGGCTTTTCCAGATAAAACAATGTCGTCCGGCAGATACAGGGCCAGTAATGCGCTCGCATAAGCAAGTATCAAGAAGCGGAAAAAGAGACTCCAGCGTCGCGCGCGGCGTTGTTCCTTTAAGGCGGCAACAGCGAGCCTTGTAAGCAGCTCTCTTTCCCACCCGTTCGCTGACAAATGGGATTGCTCTGAGGCTGGGGTAGACGCGGGATTACTTTGCTGCATCTGGGTTGCTAGGCTCCTACAGATGATTACCCATTCCATTGAGCCAGTGAGGTTGATCCAAGATCGAATCTAAGCAGGCGCAAGGAAACCATGCAAGTTGAGGCGCTCGCGGTCCTCGTTTTAACCTCTGTTCCAAATCTCGAGGGCTCTGGCGGGTCTCCAAGCTGAGCAAAGGCCTAACACGCCTCGCCGTAAACGCTCTAGCGGCGTGGTAGTTGCGGAGACGAGAGGCGGCCCAGGACGATCCGATCGGCTCGGGAACGCCAACGCCAGCCTCACACCAACAGACGGTATCGCCTATTTGTCACGGCTGTGGTCGTGTACAGAGTGGATGGGAGATCTCCAAACGCTGAAGTACCGCCTGTAAATCGTCCGGCATGGGTGCTATTACTGCTCGGTCATTTGACGTCAAGCCCCCAGGCAATCTCACCGAGAGCGCATGCAGAAACAGCCGCCGTAAGCCGAGCTTGGCCATTTTCTGATTGAAGTCGCGGTCACCGTATTTGGCATCTCCGGCTACCGGATAGCCGATCAAAGCTGCCTGGGCGCGTATTTGGTGGGTGCGTCCGGTAATCGGTGTCGCCTGCAGTAAGCTCGCTTGGGAGTCAATTGCCAACGGATGAAAAAGCGTGGTCGAAGGCTTGCCTGCCGCATCGCAACGTACCACGCGCTCTCCAGAGGGCAGTGTTCTTTTCCGCAATCCGCTTTCCACTCGCCGGCTGCCACCCCGCCAGCATCCCCGTACCAGCACCAGGTAGCGCTTGCGCAGTTTGCGCTCCCGCAGACCTTGATGGAGTTGCTTTAGGATACTGCGCTTTTTAGCCAATAATAGACAGCCGGAAGTATCCCGATCCAATCGATGTACCAGTTCGAGGAAGCGCAGCTCAGGACGCATGCTGCGCATGGCCTCGATGATGCCGAGACGCTCTCCGCTGCCGCCATGGACCGCGCACCCCGAGGGCTTATTTAAGACGAGCAGCTCTTCATCCTCGTACACGGTACTTAAGGAAAGCTGTATCACAAGCTGCCTATTCGGCACCACTGCCTGGCGGCGCTCATGAAGGTGCAGCGGCGGGATGCGAACGATATCCCCCACCCGCAAGCGGTAAGCGGGGTCAATGCGCCCCTTATTGACCCGCACCTCACCTCGCCGCAGACCGCGGTAGATCCGGGTGCGCGGTACATCGTGCAGACGGGCCATTAGAAAGTTATCCACTCGCTGGCCCTCGTATTCGGCGTCCACCACAAGGTTTTGCGCAGGGCTGCGTTGAACAGGGATAGTGCTTTCCATGCAGGCAATGATAACAGTTTGCTGAAATGGCCCAACATTGCTATAGATAGACCAACGTTGTTATAGTTAATAGGTCTAGGATAAGCGGAACCCATAGGCTTGTGCTCGTCACCCGGATACGAGGCAGCACAGCGCCAATGATGATGTTGAACAGAGCTGGGTTCGAAGGTTTGAATGTCGCTTGCTGTTGAGTGCAACAGGCGCGACGCGCACCGGCAGAGTGCGAGCAAGACACACAGCATTGAGCCCGGAGAACACGGTAACGTTCCGTCGGCAGCGGGTCCGACAAGGATACCGCATAGGGAGACGAAATGGTCAGGATGAAACCCTTGAGGCACACCAGAGCGGCCGCAAGATCCTGCTGGCTCAAGTGCCCTGTTTTCAAGACACAGACATTCAACTGTGAGTGCTTGGCGCTCGAGGAGCATCCCACCGGTTAGGCATTGCGGCCGTAGCATCGCACCCTATCCCCTCCCTGACCTGCCATCGCGCATTCCCATTGCGAGTTAATGGGAAGTTCGGCCTTGTTTCCAGCTTTACCATCAGCAAGTGTTCCGCTGCCGGTCGGGACCACTGTTACGCACCTGCACGGGATGTCAACATGAAGAGAATGCTGATCAACGCGACTCAGCCAGAAGAGCTGCGCGTTGCGATGGTGGATGGGCAGTATCTATACGACCTCGACATCGAGGTGCCCTCTCGCGGCCAACGAAAAGGCAATATTTATAAAGGGAAAATTACCCGGATTGAGCCGAGCCTTGAGGCCGCCTTTATAGACTATGGGGCGGAGCGTCATGGATTTCTCCCTTTCAAAGAAATTTCCAGAGAGTATTTTGCTAATAAAGCAACCGAGAGTCTTGCCCGAGTCAATATAAAGGATGTGCTCGAGGAGTCCCAGGAGCTCATTGTTCAAGTCGATAAGGAGGAGCGTGGCAACAAGGGAGCGGCCCTTACCACGTTTATTAGCCTCGCCGGCCGCTACATGGTGCTTATGCCCAACAACCCGCGGGCGGGCGGGATCTCGCGGCGGGTCGAGGGCGAAGAGCGGCACGAGCTGCGAGAAATCTTGAGCAGCCTAAACGTCCCTTCCGGCATGGGACTTATCGTGCGCACCGCCGGCGTCGGCAAGTCCGGTGAAGAACTCCAATGGGACCTCGATTATCTGTTGCATGTCTGGCAGGCGATCGAGACGGCGGCGCAAGCCCAGACGGCACCCTTTCTCATTTTTCAAGAAAGTAATTTAATCATTCGCGCGATCCGCGACTATTTCCGTCAAGATATCGGCGAGATCGTTATTGATAACCCGGAGATCTATGAGCAGGCCTGCCACTTTATGCGGCAGGTAATGCCCCACAGCCTGAATAAAGTCAAGTGCTACGAAGACACCGTTCCGCTGTTCAGCCGTTACCAGATCGAAAGCCAGATCGAGTCGGCATTCGAGCATTCCGTGCGTTTGCCGTCAGGGGGCTCCATCGTCATCGATCGTACCGAGGCGCTGGTATCCATCGATATCAACTCCGCCCAGGCGACGAAGGGTGTGGACATTGAGGAGACGGCGCTAACAACCAACCTCGAGGCGGTCGCAGAAATCGCGCGGCAGCTGCGCCTGCGCGACATCGGCGGGCTCATGGTTATCGATTTCATCGACATGGCAGTACCGCGCAACCAGCGGGAGGTGGAAAAACGCCTTTGGGAGTCCTTAAAGATGGACCGAGCGCGAGTGCAAGTAGGCCGCATCTCGCGCTTCGGGTTGCTGGAAATGTCCCGGCAGCGGGTGCGCACGTCCCTTGGAGAACTCAGCTTGGAGACTTGTCCCCGTTGTAGTGGACAGGGTAGCGTGCGCAGCATTGAATCCCTCGCGCTATCCATTCTGCGCGTGGTCGAAGAAGATGCCGTAAAGGAGAACACCGGAAGAATCGTGGTGCGGCTGCCAATCGATGTCGGTACTTATCTTCTCAATGAGAAGCGGGGGTCAATACACGCTATTGAGAAAGGCCAGCAGATACAGATCGTGTTCGTGCCCGATGCCAGCATGGAGACGCCCCATTACAGCATCCTGAGAATTCGACAAGCTGATCTGGGAAGTGAAGTGAACCGGCCGCCAAGCTATGACCTGGCCACCAAGTCCCAACCGCTTCCGCAGTTCGTAACGGGCAGCGAACAACTCAGGCATCCCGAGCCAGCAGTGAAAAGCATCGTCCCCCCGACGCCAGTACCCGAAAGCAGTCGCAAAAGCGAGGGAGGCTTCATTCGCAAACTTTGGGCCTCTGTATTCGGCGGACAAGAGGAATCCGAGCCACGAGAAAGACAATCTGCCAGCGAACCTTCCCCGACCACGGAGCAGACTCAATCACGGCGATTTGACAGTGAACGCCGCCGAGGACCCTCCCGGCGAAGTGGACAAGTAAGC
Organism: Gammaproteobacteria bacterium; assembly: GCA_018224385.1. Lineage (GTDB taxonomy): Bacteria > Pseudomonadota > Gammaproteobacteria > HK1 > HK1 > JAGTVB01. Next base: position 18,915 of record JAGTVB010000109.1, on the reverse strand, counting down.
CAGCGGCGTCGTAGCGCAAGAATGAGCACCGGCAATTCTTCACCGCGTCCTGACAGTACCGACAGCAAGTTCGAACAAGCCGCTCCCGTGACTGCGGCCCCAGAAGATGAGGTTGAAGTCCGGCAGACCAATCAAGATTCCGTCGCCGAGGAAACTGTCAAGACGCAAAGTGCCATGACGAGGCTCAGTCCCGGTGCCGCTCGATCCCGCCCCCGAAGAGGGCGACGAGGCAATGGGAGTCGAAACCGCTCGCGAGAAGCCGGCGAGAGTACGCAAAGTCCAGGCGAGCCCTCGCAGCGAGCTGAGGGTATGGCGGCCCAGTCAGAGCGCCGCCTCGAAGCGCAAGACTCAGAACGCACCGCTCGCGGCCCCGCCGAAAGCAGGGCCGAGCCCCTGATGCATGACCGTGCTTCGCACTCGGTCGGTGAGTTTACTGAGGATCATCGGACGAACGCGCCATCCGTTCGGTCGACACCACCAGAGCAGGAAGCGCCAACACGTATCCCCCAGTCAACTTCTCTAGGCGCGCCTGCAGGACAGATATCCAGCCACGACATCAGCACCGAGTCGCGAGCATCACTGGCGGCGGATGTCCCGGCGAGTGGCACAAGCGTAAAACACACCGCCTCGTCTACCCCTGCCGAGCATCGGGACGCCGGCAAAGAAGAAATCGCTACGCCGAGAACGCATCAAACGCAAAACGGGACCGAAAGCGGGCGTGAAAGGGCTGAAGAAGGCTGACGCAACCATCACGGCAAGCAGCTGGAGTTACGGTTAACCGCCATGTTAAGAATGACGCGATCTTTGCTCCTGAGCCGCCTCGAGTGGCGCCAAGGACAGAAGAATGCCTCGCGGAGTCTCGAACAGCCGCAAGCCAACACGACTACGACTCAGTCTTAGGGAAGACGAATAACGCGAAGTCGATAGGTGGGGGAAATTCATTGAGCGGCGCCGCGCTGAGCTTGCGTGGCGCCCGACCTCTATTTAAGGCAGCGATTGGGGACAATACCAATAAACGACACTGGATCAGGCCCACCGTCACGGGTGCAGCAGCAAGATCACAAAGGCAATGGCGAACGGGTCCTCGTCGCTTAAGCTAAGATGGCTCGAACCAATACCACGCTCTACGAGCATCTCCCGGGCGCGACCGTCGCACACGATGTAGGGCTTCCCCAGTGAGTCATTAAGGATCTCGATCTCGCGCCAGCTAAGCCCGCCGCGAAAACCGGTGCCGAGCGCTTTTACCCACGCCTCTTTCGCGGCAAAGTGCTTGGCAACAAAATCCGCCCTGCGCGGCGTTCGTCTCCATGCTTGCAACTCTGCATCTGAAAGAATGCGCTGCGCGAATCGCTCACCGAAGCGTGACAACGCCGTCGCGATCCTGGAAACGCGCACGAGATCCACGCCGATACCATAAATCATTATCCCGGTCGCTCCATGGGCTGACGCCGTTGTGACATTCCTGCGCTTGCCCTAGCGGGCGCGGCATGGCACGGCGGAGCGCGCGCCTCACGCACACCCACGGACACTCCAGTCGTTACTCCCACCACCGCGGGGACTCGCCGCTCCTTCGGAGCCAGCTTCCCGGCTCCCGCCGCGCTCGCAACATTGCTGAAACCGTTGCTCAAACCTTTTCGGCAGGCGCAGGCGACCAGTCAATCGGCTTTCGAAAAAGGGTGCGGCTCATCAATGGCTTCTCTCCTAGCTGCTGTTTTAAAGCGAGTCGCAATAGGCGCTTGGCTTCCAGCAACTCGGTGGATTCACTGACATGACCTTGTGCCAGAGCAAGCAGTGTTCGTCCACCTATCTGTACTTCGAACGGACCAAAGGCTGGCTCCAGCACCGGTCCGCAATCGAGCCGATAGTAATAAACGGCATTGGGATCGATGCGCTGCCCTCTCTGCACGTCTCTGTCGAGCGTCAGGCCATAACCTAAGGCGTCCAACAGACGCTTCTCGAAAACTCGAAGTATGGGTTCTTCTCGGGGCTGCTCGGCCAGCTCACGAACGGCCGTTAGGTAACTCTCAAATAACTGCGGCTGAGGATCATCGCGCTGCAGTAATCGAAGCAACAGCTCATTAAGATAGAACCCGCTCAACACCGCCCGTCCCTGCAGCAATGGGAAGGGCATGTCAGCCTCGACAGCGGTGACCAGCCCGAGTTCTCGTCGCCTCAGCCAGGACAGCAATAGCAGGCGAAACGGCTGCAGGAGGCCACGCCCGCGGGACTTGCCCCGGCGTGCGCCCTTGGCAAGCAATCCGACACGCCCAAAGTCAGCGCTAAAGGCTTCGAGCAACAGACTGGTCTCGCCATATGGACGAGTATGCAGGATAAAAGCACGGTGGGGATGTACGGAGGGCACTTGCGGAACTACCAGTGCTCGCCGAAGCCCATGCGGGGCAGGGCCTGCTCATCATTCGACCAGCCTTGTTTCACTTTGACCCACAATCGCAGAAAAACCTGCCGATCGAACAGGCGCTCCAGGTCTTTTCTAGCCGCTGACCCCACATCCTTGAGCACTTGTCCTCGTTCGCCGATGACGATAGCCTTTTGCGACGTCTTTTCCACCCAAATAATGGCATCCACGTGCAGCAATTGGCCGTGCTCAATGCTCTGCTCGATCTGGACATTCAGCCGATAAGGCAGCTCTTGTCCAAGCCGGCGAATAAGCTTTTCCCGAATGAACTCGGCAGCTAGGAATTGGCTGCTACGGTCGGTGATCTGATCCTCTGGAAAAATCGCCTCCTGTTCTGGGAGATACCGAACCACAATCTCTTCGAGACGCTGCACGTTCTCACCACGCCGCACAGCCAAGGGAATGACTTCTGTGACCATCGAATACTTGGAAATCACTTCGAGAAAAGGCAACAGCTTCTTTCTCGGTATGATTCGATCGATTTTATTTACGCCCACCAACACCGGTGTTGGTCGAACCGACAAACGTCCCAAGATTTGGGCGTCCATCTCGGTCCAGCGCATCGCCTCCACCAGCCAGATGACCACGTCAACCCCTAACAATGCGTTGCCTGCCGCCTGGTTCATGTAACGATTCAGCGCACGGTTGTCGTGTTGATGAAGCCCGGGGGTATCAACATAAATGACCTGATAGCTTGAGGTGGTCTTAATTCCCAATAGGCGTTGACGGGTAGTTTGGGGCTTGCGGGAGGTAACGCTGATTTTCTGCCCCAGCATGCGATTCAGTAGCGTTGATTTGCCAACGTTAGTCCGGCCAATGATCGCCGCGTACCCACACCGAAATTTCGATTTATCCATGCGCAATCAATGCAAGAGCCTTGCGGGCGGCCTCTTGCTCCGCCCGCCGCCGGCTGCTTCCAAACCCTTCCACCGCCTCCACCATGCCGCGCACTTGGCAGGCAACGGTAAAGCGTTGCTCATGGGCCGCACCCTCGACACGCACAACGGCATAGGTCGGTAATGGCAGGTTTTGGGACTGCACCGCCTCCTGCAAGCGCGTCTTAGGATCTTTGACACTCTTTTCTCCAGGAGCAGGGAAGAAATGCGGCGCGAACAATCGCAACACCATGGTTCGACACGCCTCCAGGCCACCGTCAAGATAAACGGCACCGATCACGGCCTCGAATGCGTCTGCAAGAATGGAATCTCGTTCCGCGCCGCGGGTCTTGATCTCCCCGCTTCCCAATTTGAGGTGCCGTCCAAGAGCCAGCTTTCGAGCAAGGGCCGCTAGCGTTTGACGCCGCACGAGGTTGGCGCGCCAACGGGTGAGTTCACCTTCCCGCGCCTCGGGCATGTGTTGGTACAAAGCGTCAGCGATTAGGAAATTCAGCACGGCATCGCCCAGGAACTCGAGACGTTCATTGTGCCTTCGGGAAGCACTTCGGTGCGTCAGCGCCCGCTCCAGCAAGCGCTCATCGCTGAACCGATAGCCTATCCGATCATCTACCGCGGGCGAGGGTTGCATGAAGGCTAATTCTGGGTTTGCTTGCGAAAATCGGCCACGAGGCTGAGATTTCGGAACAAGGGCGCTTCCGCACGGTAGGTCACCATAATGGCGACTTTGCCGTGCTTTTTCTCGATCTTAACGTGATTTCTATAGTTTCGACTATCGATACGCTGCACGTCGTCAATGTCAAAACGGCGCAGCAACGCCTCGACAAGCTCGCGATTCGACTTCTCTGCCACCGCTGGATCGTCAACGACGCTCTGCATTGCCGTGTCTATCTTGAAGCTCTCCATGTAGATGGGAAAAAGCCGCAGCGTGAGCAGAGCCCCGACCGCGAGAATAATTAACCATAGGACCAAACCAATCGCAGTGATTCCTTGTTGCCGTTGATGATACTCCATTGCTTAATCTCCCTTTGCCTTGGCAACTTGATGATGGCAGCTATTGGATCGGTTCGCCGATACGCTTCCAAGCGATTCCCGATCCCCAGTCCCAGTTCATCCAGATAAGAAATGCCCTTCCAATCAGATACTTATCTGGAACGGTACCCCAGTAACGGCTATCGCGGCTATTGTCGCGGTTGTCCCCGAGCACGAAGTACGTGCCTGGCGGGACGACCATTTCTGTCGGCAAAGAAGGATAGCCTGGCTGTATCAAGATCGTGTGCTCCTTAGAGGCCAGGTGCTCAATGCGTTCGCTAGCGCCGATCATATTGCTTCCGCGCCCTGCCCCGGTGTAGATACCGATCCGTTCTTGCATGGCGGGCTCACCGTTGATGTACAGTACCTTATCGTAGTATCCGATCCGATCGCCAGGCAAACCCACCACGCGTTTTATGAAAGGCGTTGAGGGGTCCTCGGGGTAGCGAAAGACCATGACATCACCACGTTTGGGGTCCCCGATCGAAATGACCTTCTTATCAAGAATGGGCAAACGAATACCGTACGAAAACTTATTAACAAGAATAAAATCGCCGATTTCAAGGGTGGGCATCATAGAGCCTGAAGGAATACGAAACGGTTCTACCACAAACGATCGCACAATCAGCACGATAAGAAAAACGGGAAAGAACGAGCGTGCGTACTCAACAATTTTCGGCACCGGTGCCGGCTGCGGTAGTGCTTCGCTTTTAGACCTATCGGTCCCCGCTCCCGCGCCAGAGCGAGCCATCGCTAGGCGTCGACGCGGCGCGAGCACGAGCACATCGAACATCCAGATGGCGCCCGTGACGACCACCAACAGGACCATGATTGTCGGGAAATCAAACCTCATTGATCCTTCCCCACCTTTAGCACGGCATGGAACGCCTCTTGAGGTATCTCTATTTTACCCAACCGTTTCATGCGCTTTTTACCTGCCTTTTGTTTTTCGAGCAGCTTGCGCTTGCGCGTGACATCACCTCCATAGCATTTGGCAGTCACGTTCTTGCGCAAGGCTTTTACTGTTTGCCGCGCCACTATCTGAGAGCCGATAGCGGCCTGGATTGCGATATCGAACATCTGTCGAGGAATGATGGCTCGAAGACTACTCGTTACCTCACGGCCAACCAAATGGCTCTTATCCCGATGAACAATAGTCGACAATGCATCCACGCATTCACCGTTAATGAGGGTGTCGAGTTTTACCAAATCCGCGCGTTGATAGCGCACAAAATGATAATCCAATGAAGCATAACCTCGGCTTACCGACTTCAGCCGATCAAAAAAATCCCACACCACCTCGCTCAGTGGCAATTCATAGCGCAGTGACACCTGCCTGGCGAAGTACTGCAGCTGCTTTTGGACTCCGCGTTTCTCGACGCATAGGGTCATCACACTGCCGACATACCGCTCGGGCACAAGGATATCAGCCAAAACAATCGGTTCGCGCAGCTCAACGAGTTGATTGGAAGGCGGTAATTGGGCCGGATTGGCGACGTAGCTTACCTTCCCATCGGTGCTTAACGCTTCGTAGACAACGCTCGGTGCCGTGGTAATTGGCGTCAGGGCGTACTCTCTTTCTAGACGCTCTTGCACGATCTCCATATGAAGCAGGCCAAGAAAGCCGCATCGAAAGCCGAACCCGAGCGCGCTCGATGCTTCAGGCTCAAAGTGCAGTGCAGAATCATTGAGGCGCAATTTCGCAAGCGCCTCGCGCAGCGCCTGAAAGTCCTTCGAATCCGTCGGAAAAAGGCCCGCATAGACCTGGGGTTTGCTGGCCTTAAATCCCGGCAATGACGACGATGCTAAACGGCGCGCATCCGTAATGGTATCTCCAACCGGCGCACCGTCCACATCTTTGATCCCCGCGATGACGTAACCGACTTCACCGGCTGTCAAGCGCGCGAGGTCTTGGGGCTTGGGAACCGAGATACCCACCCGATCCACGATGTGACTGCGGCCGGTGGACATGACCTGGATACGTTGCCCGACCTTAATTTCTCCATTCACGACCCGAACCAGCGAGACCACGCCGACATAATTATCAAACCATGAATCAACGATGAGTGCCTGCAGCGGCGCCGCCGCACTGCCGGTGGGCGCAGGGATCCGTTGAATGAGGATCTCGAGAAGATCGGCTACGCCCGCCCCTGTTTTCGCACTCACTCGAACGGCGTCGCGGGCTTCCAATCCGATGAGATCTTCGATCTCAGCCGCCGTTCGGTCCGGCTCTGCATTCGGTAGATCGATCTTGTTCAACACCGGGATCACCTCCAGGCCCTGCTCCAAGGCAATGTAGCAATTCGCCAGGCTCTGGGCCTCGACCCCTTGTGCCGCATCGACGACCAACAGCGCGCCTTCGCAGGCGGCCAGGGAACGGGATACCTCGTAGGAGAAATCGACGTGTCCTGGTGTGTCGATGAGGTTCAGCTGATAGGTTTCACCTCCCCTGGATCGGTAGCTTAAGGTCACGCTCTGGGCTTTGATGGTAATGCCCCGTTCCCGCTCAAGATCCATAGAATCCAGCACTTGCTCTGCCATTTCCCGCGCTGTCAATGCGCCACAGATCTCAATAAATCGATCCGCGAGAGTGGATTTGCCGTGATCAATGTGGGCGATGATAGAGAAGTTTCGAATATGCTGCATAGAGGAGGGAACGAAAAAAGGGCGTCGCTAAACGCCCTCTAAACAGTACAAATCTGTCGCTCACACTTGTTTGATGGTCACCGTCACGGGGCGCTCCGCCATCGTCTGTGACCATTCGACATGCGCTAGGTGGTACATAGTGTGATTGTTAAGAGGCGTTTAGTCCAGTTCCTTTCAGAAATGGCCAAGCCTCTGCGGTCTATTGAGGTCGCTTGAGGGCGACAAACAGGGGATAGCGGCCACGCTGAACTAACGCAGAAACCGCCTTACCCGCCGGCAAACCCGCTACCAGCCTTTCGAACTCGTCACGGTTCGTTACTTCCACGCCATCGAGCAACAGCAGAATGTCGCCGGTACGAATACCTGCTTGCTGAGCCGGGCCGGGTTCCACCCGCTCGATCAACACGCCATGCTCGGGTAGCGTGTAGCGGACGCGCTGTTCCGCCGTCAAATCAACCACCGCTAACCCGAGCAAGTCGTTGTTCATCCTTTTTTCTGCCCGCGGCGTGGCTGGCTTTGGCCGTATGCCCTCATCCTCCGGTAGCTCACCGACGACGACGGGTAGTGATTGCAGCGTACCGCCTCGAACAATACTGACGAGTATCTGAGTGTTCGCTGGGGTTCGAGCAACCATCGGCGGTAGATCAGCGGCACGGTCAATGGAATGCTCGTTAAAGGCGACAACGACGTCGCCGACTCTCAATCCGGCCCGTTCAGCAGGGCTGCCGCTAAGGACCTTGGCGACCAGTGCGCCCTCGGGCTTATCCATTCTGAACGACTCCGCCAGATCGCCGCCGATATCCTGAATCAACACCCCAAGCCAACCTCGAGAAACATGCCCTGTGGTGCGCAGTTGGTCAGCGACCTCCATAACGACATCGATGGGGATTGCGAAAGATAACCCCATGAACCCACCGGCGCGGCTGAAAATTTGTGAGTTAACCCCAACGACTTCTCCATCGAGATTGAACAGCGGCCCACCGGAGTTACCGGGATTGATGGCCACATCGGTCTGTATAAATGGCACGTAGCTCTCCCTAGGCAAGCTGCGCCCCTTGGCACTCACAATGCCCGCTGTCACAGAGTGCTCGAAGCCGAAGGGTGATCCTATGGCGAGCACCCACTCTCCCACCTGGAGGTGGGTTGGTACCCTCAATTTGACCGCTGGCAAAGGTATTTGCGACTCGATTTTGAGCAGCGCAATGTCGCTGCGTCGGTCAGCCCCGATGACACGCGCGTCGAATTCCCGACGATCACTGAGCCGCACCCTAATCTCGTCGGCATTTTCGACCACGTGATGGTTGGTGAGCACATAGCCGTCTTCTGATACGATGAAACCCGATCCCAGCAATTCGGGTTCAAACCCATCCCGTTCGCCTTCCCCGAAGAACCGATCGAGAAAGTCGTTAAACGGCGCGTCCTCAGAGAAGCCGTGGAATGGTGTCCCTTCGTCCGGCCCAGAGAGGGATAACGACTGTCTCTGGGACGTACTGATATTGACGACGCAAGCGCGTTGCTGCTCTACGAGCCGAGTGAATTCGGGCAAATTTCGCGCCGCGGCGGGGGGCAGGCACGCAAGCAGCGCAACCGCCACCGCGCCCATCAGCATCATTGCCTGTCGAATCACCGGTACGCGCGGCATGAATACCTCCCTCCTCCAACGGCAAATGGCGAGCCACCGCCCAACGCCGCTCTGAGAAGCGCACTAGTCTATCGAACGGCTGCTAAGGCGGACTGCGTTCGATCGACATGCCGACCTTCTCAACTGTCGTGGGCGGAATTTCGCCAAAAGCAGTTATTTGAAAGCCGTCAAGAAACCGACCGTAGGCATGAACAGCGCCCATTTTGGATAAGCCTTGCTGACCCTCCGCCGCGGATTCCAGCGGCTCTATGAGCACTAGAAACGAAGATAATCCGTCAGTGTAGACGAGGCGCCTTACCGATACATGACGTTTCGGCACTGAGTCGCTCGCCTGATCGCTCAACACAAAACCCGGGGGCACCCACGTCACTTGCCAATGGTCACTGGTAAAAGGAAGCGCCGCCGGGGGCTGTGATGGCTTCTGTCCCGTTCCGTGCTGGTAGCGCTTGAAACCGCTACCGCTCAAGCCAGGTTTTAGCAATTGGTCAGGGATCTCTTGACGCACCTCGACGCTGGTGTAAACAAACTGCTCGAGCGCCATACCCTCCTCACCAATGAGCTCGGACTTCAGTAAAAGGCCTGTGTCATGGTCGACCCATAAGCGAAACCCGTATCGGTAGCGGTCCAACGGTGCGACCGCCACTATCTCCGTTGGCCGACCGGCCACTCGGTCGCTTCCGGCGATAGAGAAACTGTAGTACTGGCTGCGCTGCTCGGGTTTTTTGAATAGCGCTGACGACAAGAATGGGCGCTGCCGACTCTTGCCAATCACTACCGAGCGGTCACTGGGGAGGATGCACGTCACCTGCGTCCCGTCGCGCAATACTTCCCAAGGCGCGCCGCTGAGGGAAATGAGACGTTCGCGCTGGCTGCCGTCTGGGTCCGTCCGGTGAATGATGCGCATCGACTCGAGCTGAGGACCGGCACGGTAGACAAAGGTGCCATCATAATTTAACGAACGGGCTGCCTGCACCATCTTGTCTAGCCACTGCTCAGCCTCGGACGGTGTGGTGGCGTGGCCCGGAACCGCCAGCCCAAACTCAATCAACGAGAGCAGGATGATGAGATAATAGCGGGAGCAGTCGGTGCGCAGCGGCCAATTAGGGGTTATTCGCATCGTGGTGGCTTACGATCCGCGCATACGGCAACAGGCCGCGCATGCCATTGTCTAAGTACTCGCTGTAATTCACCAAGTAACTGGTCAGCCGCGCCTTGGCCGCTCGTTCGTACTCGCCGGCTGACGCTGCCGTTACCAATTCATCTTGGAGAGGAGCGATAGCCTGAGATGGCGGCGTCGCATCAGCTTGCAGGGAATGCTGAGCCACCCGCTGCACGCCGATCACCGCCACGATGGCAATGGACGCCGCAAGCGCAAATCCTAGGGCGGGTCTTAGTGGGATGGGAGGGCGCCGACGAAACAGCAGTGGTTCTTGGCGAAGAAGCTCAGCGACTCGCGTCGCAACATAGGTGCAGGAGAGTCCTTCGAATTGCTTGGCCTTTGGGCGTGCCTCGACGGGCTCTGTGTCCTGTGCGTCCTGAACAATGCTTCCTTGTGTCGAGAATGCGGGGCCAAACGCCGTCTCGCAGACATTGTTACGAAGCACATCGCTAATGAGATTGTAACGCTCCCAAGCTTTGACGAGCCGTGGTTCGCAGAGCAGCTTGTCAACGATCCGCAGTCGCCGATCCGCGCTGACTTCGCCGTCCATCAATGCCGAAATCTGCTCTTTCGCTTCTTCACTCATACCAATGACATCACTTAGTCCAGCAATGGTTCAAGCCTCTTGTTTATCGCCTCTCGAGCTCGAAAGATACGCGAGCGCACAGTCCCAATCGGGCATTCCATGGCTTGCGCTATCTCTTCGTAACTCAGCCCCTCCAACTCACGCAGCGTGATCGCTGTTTTTAAGTCTTGCGGCAGCTGATCGATAGCCTCGATCACCGTCTTTTCTATTTCTTCTTTCAGCAAAAGGCGCTCAGGCGTGCCATAATCCTTAAGCTCTGACTCCCCCGCTAACTGCTCTGCATCGGTGGAGTCAACATCTCCCTCAGGTGGGCGCCGCCCTTGCGAGACAAGGTGGTTTTTGGCGGTGTTAATGGCGATGCGATACAGCCAGGTATAAAAAGCGCTGTCGCCTCGAAATTTGGGTAATGCCCGATATGCCTTGAGAAAAGTGTCTTGCGTAACATCGAGCACCTCCGAAGAGTCGCGAAGATAACGCGATACAAGCTTCACGAGCTTGTGCTGATACTTCAGCACAAGCAGGTCGAACGCCTCCTTCTCTCCTCGCTGCACCCGCTCAACGAGCGCTCGATCAACGCCGTCTTCGCCCATCCGGGCTGTCCTCTTTTCCGGCTCCGCGCTCCTTGCTACTGTCGTAGACCAAGGCATCTGGATATAGTTCGCATCGAGGAGGGGCCCGCATCGGGTCCCCTCAGCCCGCGGACAACTTCGCGCCTTTCCGCACCGCGCTGGCTCAAGCGTCTGAAGGCTCCCAAGAAACCGGGCTTGCCCGGAATAAGCTAAGTAGCGCTAAGCGCTAAAGCTGACTTAGCACCGACAAAGCCCCCCATTTCATGGGTATCATTATATTCTAATATACCGATTGTACTTCATCCGCCATCATTATGACCTGCAAGCCTAAGATGCTCCATACCTCAGTCTAATGAAATCACAACCGAGTTTTGACGTAGTCATCATTGGCACCGGCGCCGCCGGTCTGAGTCTCGCCCTGCGACTCCCGCGACGATACCGCGTGGCCTTAGTCTCCAAGGGACCGCTTACGGAAAGCAATACCCTCTATGCCCAAGGGGGCGTCTCCGTAGTTTTGCACAAGGATGATTCGCTGGCTTCGCACATCGAAGACACGCTAAATACGGGTGCGGGGCTTTGTGACCCTGAGATCGTTCGCTTTACCGTCGAGCGCGCTGAGAACTGTATCCGGCAGTTGATAACCCAAGGCGTCGACTTCACTCGCACCGAGGCAGCCGATGGAAGTCTGACTTATCACCTCACACGCGAAGGTGGCCATACCCATCGGCGAGTCATACATGCCGCCGATTCAACCGGTGTCGCCATCGAGAATACGCTGGCGCAACGGGTACGCGAACTTGCCAATGTCTCATTGTATGAATTCCACTTGGCTCTCGATCTGATCCCGAGCAGCACGTTTGGGCATTCCCAAAATCGCTGTGTCGGTGCCTATGTGTTTGACCGAACGACGCGACAGGTCCAGGTTTTCCGCGCACGTGCCGTCGTGCTGGCTACCGGCGGCGCCGGCAAAGTCTATCTTTACACCAGCAATCCCGACGTCGCGACTGGGGATGGCATTGCGATGGCATGGCGGGCGGGCTGCCGGGTTGCCAACATGGAATTCATTCAGTTCCATCCGACCTGTCTTTATCACCCCCAGGCAGGCTCGTTTCTCATCACCGAGGCCATTCGGGGAGAAGGCGGTACGCTTATCTTGCCGGACGGTAGTCGGTTCATGCAACGGTTTGATGCGCGCGGCGAGCTGGCTTCCAGAGACGTGGTGGCGCGCGCTATCGACTATGAGATGAAACGGCTCGGCGCAGACTGTGTGTACCTCGATATTTCCCATCGTTCGCAGGACTTCATCCAATCCCATTTCCCCGGCGTCTATGCCCGCTGCTTGGAGTTTGGCATCGACATCACCCGAGAAGCCATCCCGGTAGTCCCCGCCGCCCATTATTTGTGTGGAGGCGTGATGACTGACCGATCCGGCCAGACCGATCTGAAAGGACTCTACGCGATTGGTGAGGTGGCCTTTACCGGGCTGCATGGCGCGAACCGCATGGCCAGCAATTCCCTGCTGGAGTGCCTGGTGTTCGCTGAGTCAGCCGGTGAGCACCTCCAGGCAACGTTAACAGATGTTCCCATGCCGTCCCTTTTACCCGAATGGGATGAAACGCTGGTCACGGATGCCGATGAGGAAATTGTGGTGTCGCACAGCTGGGATGAGCTGCGGCGTTTCATGTGGGACTATGTTGGTATAGTGCGTTCCACAAAACGTCTTGAACGTGCCAAACGCCGCATTGACCTGCTGTTACAGGAAATCCATGAGTTCTATGGCCACTTTCGGGTAACTAACGACCTCATCGAGCTCCGAAATCTGGCGGTTGTGGCCAATCTCATCATTCGCTCCGCGCGCTCACGGAAAGAAAGCAGAGGTCTGCACTATATCCTCGACTATCCACAGCCCGACACCCGCGTGCCGCCGAAGAACACCGTGCTGGTTCCTTCAACGGAACCCGCCTTGCCTTAAAAGCCACATGCATGACTACGCTGGTCATGGTTAAGCGCGCGAGATTGGAAAAGGCAGCACTGCCTCGAGATGCGCTTCGCCCGCTGAAAGCATCACGAGCCGATCGACGCCCAGGGCAATTCCGCTGCACTCCTCCAGGAGGCCATGCTCAAGAGCGCGCAGCAGGCGCGTATCCACGGGAACTTGGGGAAGCCCCAGCCGACGCCGCACGGCGAGGTCGCCAAGGAAGCGTTGCCTTTGTTCCTTGCTGTCCGTGAGCTCACAATATCCATTCGCAAGCTCGACGCCGGCGATAAACAGCTCAAACCGGTCTGCCACCGGCGGGCTCCCCTCGAGAATCCGAGCAAGTTGCGCTTGGCTCCCGGGAAATTCGCATAGCCATGTCGGCCGCCGATGCAGGGCCGGTTGAATACGCCGGCTAAGGATAAGGTCTAGACACGCATCCCGCTCTAGGGATGTTGCCGTTTGCGGCGCGATCCCGAGCGCGCGGACTACGTATTCCTGTAGGCTTGGCGTCGATACGGCGAACGGATCGATATTGGCATACTTGCGAAATGCTTCTCCATAAGTAAAACGCCGCATCGGCCCAAGTCTTAGGAGTCGCTCCAAGAGAGCCTCGGTTTCAGTCATTAGCGCAGCAGCGGAAAACCCGGGCCGGTACCATTCGAGTAACGTGAACTCCGGGTTGTGCAGCGCGCCTTGCTCGCTCTCGCGAAAGGCTTTACAGATTTGAAAGATCGGTCCACTGCCGGCAGCCAGTAAGCGCTTCATGGCCGACTCCGGAGAAGTCTGCAGGTAGAGGTGGTGCCCCGGCACCGAGCGGCATTGAGTCTTGAAACTCTGAAGATGGGGTGCTGTCGCGGTAGCGGCACTCAATAGCGGGGTTTCTACTTCGAGAACGCCCCGGTCGGCAAAAAAACTGCGAATGGCCGCCATGATCCGTGCTCGGCGGCGCAGTGTTGAAAGGCTGGTGGTCGGACGCCAATCCTCCGTTGACGATGTCACGCCAGCGGCGCGCCATCGGATGCATCCGAACAGGACAACCCTGAGTGAGGTCGGAAGACGAATTGCCTGCGTCCCACGGCACGACTAATATAGCTGCGCGACTCGGCGTGGCTGTGCGCGCTACTCTTTGGCACGCGCGACGTACTCCCCGGTGCGTGTATCAACCTTGATGAGTTCCCCTTCATCGACAAACAGGGGAACCTTTACCACCGCACCCGTCTCTAGAGTTGCAGGCTTGGTGGCGCCGCTTGCCGTGTCGCCCCGTACACCGGGTTCAGTTTCGTTGACCATCAACACGACAAAGTTAGGAGGTGCCACGCTCAATAGTTGGCCGTTCCAAAAAGTAACGGTACACAGATCCTGTTCCTTCAGCCACTTCGCTGCGTCGCCCACCACCTTGCTGTCGGCTGTAAACTGTTCGTAGGAACCCGCATCCATAAAATGCCAGCTGTCTCCGTCATAGTAGAGATACTGCAAATCGGTTTCGTGCACATCGGCACCCTCCAGCGAATCGCCTGACTTAAACGTTCGCTCGATAACGCGACCCGTCTTCAGGTTGCGCAACTTGACGCGATTGAATGCCTGTCCTTTCCCCGGCTTGACGAATTCATTTTCCAGAATCGAAAACGGGTCGCCATCGATGAGCACTTTTAAGCCGCTCTTGAACTCGTTGGTGCTGTAGCTGGCCATCGCTTCTCCACCACTCCCCGGAGTCATCCAATTTAGGTTAAGGGCACTCCCGATCGGCACCTGATCGCAGCGGACGAGACGCTGAAGTTAAGCTATTATGCCCTAGCTGTCACCTCAACCGCCCTCTGTGAGCCCGCGCATATGATAGCCGCCCGCCGTCCATCTTGGCAGATCGAACTCGCTCAGGCGTATCGTAATCCCGCCGCATTACTGCGAGATCTCGAGCTACCGATCGACTCGACGCGCGTCGAGGAGCACGCCAACGCCCGTTTTCCCATGCGTGTACCACGCGGTTACGCGGCACGGATGCGCAAAGGCGATGCGCACGACCCGCTGCTGCGACAGGTGCTGCCGAGCCGCGAGGAAGGGATCAATCGTATCGACTATAGCGAGGATCCGGTCGGCGATCGCGCCGCTCTGCGCCAGCCTGGATTGTTGCACAAATACCACGGTAGAGCGCTACTGCTCGCCACCAACGCCTGCGCCATCAATTGCCGCTATTGTTTCCGCAGACACCTGCGCCGCGATACCCTCGTGCCGCAAGACCACCACCTCGAACGCGCCCTCGCCTACATCAAGTCGCACCCTAGCATCCGCGAAATCATCTTGAGCGGTGGCGATCCCTTGTGCCTGACGGATGCTAAGCTGGCCGTGCTGACGGCCAGTCTCAGGGAGATTGCGCACGTTAAACGGTTGCGCGTCCACACGCGCCTGCCCGTGGTACTCCCCGAGCGTGTCAGCGATGGACTGTTGAGATGGTTGTCCGGGCAGCCCTGGCAGCCGGTGCTGGTGCTGCATGTTAATCATGCCAACGAAATCGCTGCCGAGGTAGTCGCCGCGCTGGCGCGGCTGCGGGCTGCCCGAGTCACTCTGTTGAACCAGTCTGTCTTGCTAAAAGGGGTCAACGATTCGCTTTCAGCACTTGCCGAGCTGAGCGAAGCACTGTTTGCAGCCGGCGTCCTTCCCTATTACCTGCATCTTCTCGATCGGGTGCAGGGAGCAAGCCATTTCGCGGTGCCCGCATCCCAGGCTCGATTGCTCATGCATGAGCTACGCCGCGAGCTACCGGGCTATCTTGTGCCCAGGCTGGTGCAAGAAGCAGCCGGTTTACCCTACAAATTACCGCTTTGAGCCGGCACAAGGTCAATTCGCCGCGTTGGTTCCCGCCAGCATAGCAGTTGTCGTTCTTATAGCGGTTTCTCGTTGCATGCCTAACAGCCTCTCTCAGGCGACGCCCGCAATAACGGGCCATGCCATGGCCCTTCTTTCATTAGTGTCACCCTCAGAAAATCAAATCGTAACAAGAACCTGCAGGCCGCCCCTCTGCCGGCCCCAAGGAAGAGCGTGTCCGGCAGGGACGCCGCACACAAGCCAACAGGGATGTATTCACGGCGTCCCTTGGGACCGGCAGAGGGGCGACCACACCGGCCTTAAGGAGAAACAGCGCCGCAACCATGATCCTGGCGGAGCATCGATCGAAATGATGCGTTGTTACCGAGCCAAGAAAGAACCGCTACAACGCAGCTTCTTAATCAAGAACATGCGACAACAGACCGTCAGCGAGTTTCGGCTCAAACCACGTGGACTTCGGTGGCATCAGCAGCCCGGCGTCGGCCACCGCAAACAACTCGCCAATAGTGGTGGGATAGAGGGAAAACGCCACCGCCATTTCCCCACAATCCACGCGCTGTTGTAAGGCGTCGAGCCCTCGAACACCTCCCATAAATTCGATGCGCCGGTCGCGGCGCGGATCCCTGATTCCCAATAACGGTTCGAGTAGGTGGGTGCCAAGCAGGGCCACATCCAAGCGCGCCACGGGATCGTCGCCCAATGCCGCGTCTCCTTTTAGGAACGACAAGCGGTACCATGTACCCCCAAGGTACATGCCAAATTGCCTGCGGTGCTGCGGGCGCACGGCGCCGGATTGCGGCTCTATCTTGAAAGTCTTACTCACTGCGGCAAGAAATTCTTGCGTCGAAAGCCCGTGGAGATCCGCCACCGCACGGTTATAGTCTAGGATGCGCAACTGCCGGTCAGGGAACATGACCGCCAAGAAATACGCGTGACTTTCGTCGCCTACTCCTCCAGCCGCGCCGCCTCCACGCCAACCAGCCACCGTTGAGGCGGCGGCGGACCGATGATGACCGTCGGCGATATAGAGTTTATCAAGGGCCTCGAACTCATTTGATAGCACGGCTATCTGTTGCCGGTCCCGAACGACCCAGAGGCTGTGCCGGACACCATCGTCCGCGCAAAAGTCCAGCTCCGGCGCATCCCTAGCCGCCGATCCAAGCAACTCATCGATTCCCGGCGACGCACGGTAGGCCAGCAACGCGGGTCCGGTTTGGGCGTCTAAGGTATCGATGTGGCGAGCCCGGTCCGATTCCTTGGTGGGCACCGTAAGTTCATGGCGGCGCACCCGGTTCTCGCGGTAGGCTTGCACCGCCACGGTCGCCGCGAGCCCCGTTTGACAATGCTCCCCATGAATTAGCCGATACACATAGTAGTAAGGCGCCTCATCCCGTTTCAATACCCCAGCATTTTGCATGCGGATAAAATTTTCCGCTCCCCTGGCGTACACCGCGGGGTCGTAGGGATCGACGTGCTCCGCCAGATCGATCTCGGGCCGTGAAACATGCAGAAAGCTCCAGGGCTTGCCGACAACCTGCGCTCGCGCCTCGGCCGCAGCGACCACATCATAGGGTGGTGCTGCTACCTCGGCCGCATGCTGCGGAAGCGGGCGAAGGGCAGCGAACGGACGGATGAGCGCGGGTTGGCGCGTTTGTCCGGGCTTTGCTCGGCTATTCACAATCACCCCCAACCTGTCGCGACGAAAAATCGGGCCCTAGTCATCGTTTGATCCGCACCACCATTCAGAAGTTACGACCACCCCCGGAGCAAACGATGACCATCGTCAATAATCGTTTCATGCCCGTACCCCATCATAGCGGCCCCATGACCGGTGCCGTCCCGTCGCTCTTTTTCTGCTCGGTCCGCAGCGTAGTTCGCCCTCATTCGAGTTTTATATCGGTCATCGGCGCTGTTTGACTGTCTGCAAGTCGAAAGGCCGACACCATACCACCGTTCGCCATGCAACTCACCCTTTACCAGCCCCCTCGTTAGTCAAGCAGCCGTTAACGGGAGGGTCCCGGAAAGGCCGTGCCGGGCCACGCCATAAATAGGCCCGGTAAGCTCAGGTGCCGCCGTGATGAAAAGATGCGCCCGATGGGGGTGACGCCGCGGGCCCTGCGCTCACCTTTTAGTGAGCGAGGGGGCAGCGTGCACGTTTATCAAGGGAACGCCACCTCCAATGCGTCGACTCGCTGCAGCCCGCGCGGTAGTCTCCTGCCACGCTGACCGCGCGCTTGCTGGTAATTCGCAAGATCGGTGTGCTTGAGGGTCAGACGGCGTCTGCCGGCAAGGATGGTAAGGCCCGCATACTGCGGCAGTACCACCGCCGCTACCACATATTCGTCCCGGGCGCGCAAACGAGCGACGGGAATATCCATCATCTTGAGCCCCTTGCCCCGCGCTAAGCGCGGCAGGTCAGCCAGCGGATGAATCAGTAACCGACCGGTGTTAGAAGCTACGGCGACCATGGCACCCGCAGGTTCGGCTATCTGCGACGGTATGAGCACCTGTGCTGCGGCGGGCAAGGACAGCGTCGCTTTGCCGGACCGATTTTTGGAATACAGATCACCGAGCCGAGCGACGAATCCATAACCCGCATCCGACGCGAGCAAATAGAGCGTCTCCGGATCGCCAAACATCACGCCTTCAAAACGCGCTCCGTCGGGCGGGTTGATGTGCCGAGCCAGCGGCTCCCCCTGGCCACGAGCGGTGGGTAAGGTGTGTGCCAGCAGGCTGTAGGTTCGCCCGGTTGAGTCCAAAAACACCGCCCGCTGATGACTGCGTCCCATGCTGGCCGCCTTGAACTCGTCGCCGGCCTTGTAGCTCAGCGTCCGCGGATCGATTTCGTGCCCTTTCGCCGCCCGCACCCAGCCGCGGGTGGAGAGCACCACGGTGACCGCCTCAGAAGGAACCAGTACGCGATCGTCGATGGCCCGCGCCGTGGCTCGCTGCACGAGGGGCGATCGACGGTCATCACCATAACGTTTCGCATCGCGTTTAATCTCCTCCCGCATTAAGCGCCGGATACGTTGTTCCGAGGATAAGGTGCGCTCGAGCTGACCTTGTTCTTTGGCAAGCTCAGCCTGCTCCGCGCGAATACGCATTTCCTCGAGTCTTGCCAAATGTCGCAGTTTTAGCTCTAAAATACCTTCCGTTTGCGCGTCGCTGAGACCG
>JAGTVB010000108.1 GCA_018224385.1 Gammaproteobacteria bacterium | reverse complement strand
TCGAGGTGCTGCCGAAGCGATTCGGCAAATATGGCCTGACACTGCATCCGGAGAAGACTCGATTGGTGGACTTTCGAAGTCCGCCACGGCAAGGGCAAAGCAGCTCGCAGCGCGAGCGAAGCTTTGAGATGCTCGGATTTAGTCCCTTCTGGGGACGCTCCAGGAAGGGGCGCTGGGTAGTGAAGCGCAAGACCGCCAAGGGCCGCTTTAGTCGCGCATTGAGGCGCATGGGCCAATGGTGTCGAACGCACCGGCATTGGGCTGTGGCCGACCAGCAAGCGGCGCTGAGTCGCAAGCTGCGCGGCCATTACGCCTACTACGGCATCACGGGTAACGTGCGAGCGTTGGTCCGTTTCCGTTACGAGGTGGAACGGCGGTGGCGCAAGTGGCTCAACCGTCGCTCTTGGGCGGCGCGCCTGAGCTGGGAGGCGTTCGACCGCTTGCGCACCCGCTACCCCCTGCCCCCACCGCGCGTGGTTCACAGTATCTACCGGTGCGCAGCGAATCCGTAGACTGAGGAGCCGGATGCGGGAGTTCCGCACGTCCGGATCTGTAGGAGCCGCAGGCGGGCAACTGCCTGCGGCCACCTAGCCCAGATACCTGGAGTTAGTGAGAAGTTACGTTGCGGGAGCTGTCTTGGAGGGAGAGGGGGGACAGCAGCTAGGTGAGCCAGATGCTCAGCCCTCCCTCGCTGGCATCGGACATCGTTGGTGCCATGCTGCACGATGCACTGCCGAGCCATGTTACTCTGCTCGGCCTTGGCGGTTGATCCACGAGGGTTGCGGGAGGAGTTTGTGGGAGGAGTTTGCGGGAGGAGTTGGGGCCAGGAGACCACGGAGCCCCTAGCGCCAAGCGTAGGGGCGGCGCGTAAGAGGGATGGTTAGCCCCCGCGAAAGAGATGCGGTTTTTCCTGCGCCGCCTCGAAAGAGAGCTGAATATGGGATGATTCCCTCGCATTGGGGTACGACGCTTACCCTACGTGTCCACAGCAAACTCAGTACTTCACTTCCAGTCATCCGAAAGCTCGATACAAAGCTCCATATAATGAGCTTTCGTTCGATTCAGCCTCGACCGTCGGGATTCTGTATCGGTAGCATCTAGGCTCGCCGCAACAAATATAGGGCGGTGCACTGATAGCCGGACATGACAACGAGTCCTGTTCCGACGCTGAGTCGCGCGAGCTTTGGCATGTGTCTGCTGGTCAGGTTACGGCACAATAGGAGCCGCCCTGGGCCTTCTCGAACCCCGAGGAGACAGAAGAGGTCTCTACCTAATTCCTCTAAGCAGCGCACTAGGAACGAAGGTGACAGACTTGGCCATCTCTTGGCCCCTCCAACCCCATCAGCATGGCTTTTGGCAAAAAGTGGAAACGGCGCCGCTTCGGGCCTCGCGGAAGGTCCGTCACGCGCTCGGACGCTAATGCGCTGCGTCCCAAAAGAGACGACGCCCTTATAACTCCATGGCATAACGATATGCCGATTAATTCCTTCCCCAGTGGCTGTCGACACGCTTATCTTTCTATTTAGTCATGGCTCGGGTCTTGACAAGCCCGGGCCCCACTCGTCCGCTAAAGCGCTGATCTATCCTCGGGTGCTGCCATGTATCATTATGATGACGACGACCACACCCTTGTTCGGCAACGTGTTGCGCAGTTTCGCGACCAGGTTCGCCGCTACCTTGCGGGCCGGCTGAACGAAGACCACTTCCGCCAGTTGCGTTTGCGCAATGGTTTGTACTTGGAGCGTCACGCTCACATGTTGCGGATCGCCATTCCCTACGGGCTTCTCTCGTCACGGCAGGTGCGCATGCTGGCCTTCATCACCCGCCAGTACGACCGGGGGTACGGCCATTTCACGACCCGCCAGAACCTACAGCTCAACTGGCCAAAACTCCAAGATGTACCGGACATCTTGGAGCATCTCGCTAGCGTGGAGATGCACGCCATTCAAACCAGTGGCAACGTGATCCGCAATATCACCACCGATCACCTGGCCGGTGTCGCCCGCGATGAACTGGAAGACCCGAGGCCGTATTGCGAGATCCTGCGCCAGTGGTCGACGCTGCACCCCGAATTTTCTTGGCTACCGCGAAAGTTCAAGGTTGCCTTCATCGGTGCAACGGCCGACCGGGCGGCGACGCGACTGCACGACATTGGTTTTCGCATCGTCAGTCATCGCCGCAGTGAGGCCGGCTTTCAGGTACTGGTGGGCGGCGGCATGGGGAGAACGCCCGTGCTCGGCAAGGTCATTCGAGACTACCTGCCGAAAGAACATTTGCTCTCCTATACCGAAGCGATTCTGCGCACCTACAACCTGCTTGGCCGGCGGGACAATCTCAACAAGGCGCGTATCAAAATTCTCGTTAACAGCCTCGGCATCGAAGCGTTTCGGGGTCTCGTGGAAGCGGAATGGTCTCGCATCAAGGACACCACACTTCGGCTCGAGCCGGCGGAAATTGCGAGGATGCAGACCTATTTCGCCCCGCCGGCCTACGCGGGCCATGCCGCCGAAGACACCACCTTCTCCCAATGGCGCATGGCGGATTCACTGTTTGCGCAATGGGTGCAGCACAACACGCTCGCCCACAAAGTCCCAGGCTACCGGATTGTGTTCATTTCCCTGAAAGCACCGGGTCGGGCGCCGGGTGATACCACCGACTGGCAGCTCGACGCGATTGCCGATCTCGCTGATCGCTACAGCTTTGGAAGCGTCCGCATCACCCACCGACAAGATCTCGTGCTCGCAGACGTTCAACAAGCGGCGCTTTTCAAACTCTGGCAGCAACTCAAGCGCGCCAACTTGGCCACGCCCAACATCGGGACGTTGACCGACGTTATCTGCTGTCCCGGTCTCGATTACTGCTCGCTTGCCAATGCCGGCTCGATCACGATTGCCGAGCAGATCAATGCGGAGTTTGCGGATCTCAACGAGATCGATGACCTCGGCCCGATGACCGTGAACCTATCGGGCTGCATGAATGCGTGCGGACATCACCACGTCGGCAACATCGGCATCCTTGGGGTCGAAAAAAACGGTGAGGAATGGTACCAGCTCACCCTGGGCGGCTCCTCGGGCAATGCGGCGTCACTGGGCGATCGCTTGGGGCCGGCGCTGGCGAAAAGCCGTGTCGCCGCCGGGATCAGGACGATTCTGGAGGTGTACCTCCGCCATCGGCGTGAAGGCGAGCGGTTCATCGACACGTACCGGCGCATTGGCATCACAGCATTCAAGGAGCAGGTTTATGCGCATCATTCGCAATCGCCACATCGTCAGCGATCACTGGCGGCATCTGCCTGACGATGCGGCTTTGAGGGCGTTTCGCCGCAAGGAAGGGGTCATCGTCTCCCGGCCTTGCTGGCAACGGGAGCGGTCCGCGCTGCTCGCCTGCGGGGCCCGCTTGGGCCTGCGGCTGACC
>JAGTVB010000107.1 GCA_018224385.1 Gammaproteobacteria bacterium | reverse complement strand
GGAAACGCCGGGAACCGGGAAAGTGGCGCCGTTGCTAGGTTTTGCGTTCCCGCCCGGCGCTGCGTTCCCGGTCGGGAAGCGGGGAGCCGGGAACGGTTGGCGTGCCTTGGGAACGCTCACCGCTGGTCCTGCCGGCCCGCTGGCGAGCGCTTCAGATGCCCGGTGACGAAGGCCGCCTCGCCGTGGGCCATGGGGCCATCGGTGAAAATACACATTTCCTGCGCCCTACCAATCGCTAACTCCAACCCAACCCCCCAAAACCCGGGTCATTGCTGGATCGGGCCTCTTGACTGCTCAAGAACAAAACAGAGAACAGAGAGAAAAATACGGGGGAAATGACCCCAGAACGGAGGTTGTGACAGGATGGTGCTCCAGAGGCCAAGGCCGCGAATCCGCGCCAGTACTGGCGTTTCACGGGCAATAAAAAAGACCGGAGAGAGTTCCGGTCTTTGTGGTATTGGTGGTGGGAAGGCGACCGGCATCCAACCTCGTTGATAGGGCTCGTTAGGGTTGGTGCGGGCTAATGCGAGCCCCTTAGAAAATTGCGGGATGTAGTATGGATGCTGCCCCCGTAGCAAGAAAGCGGACCCGCTGTGTCGCCACCATTTCTGATTTGATTCCCGCCTAGACAACCACATCGGGTGGGGTATCCTCAGAGGATTTGTTCGTGCTACACTTAATACGTGTATCCGTGTTAGCACTTACGCAGAGATGACAAATTTAACGATTACGGTAGACGACGAGGTGCTCAAGCGAGCGCGCCTGCGGGCATTGCAGGAAGATACTTCGGTGAATGCGCTGCTCCGGGATACCTTGGAAGCTTATGCTGGTGTTAAGGCGGGACGGAAGTCCGCAGTGAGCGAACTGCTGCGCCTTGCTAAGGAATCCCAAGCAGGTAGTGGCGGAGAGCGTTGGACGCGCGAAGAGCTCTATGAGCGCTGAGCGTCGATTCCTGGACACCAACATTCTTGTCTATCTCTTCGATGCCGACTCACCAGAGAAGAAAACGGCCGTTACCGGACTGTTCGAAACGGAGGGCGCCAGCGGTTCGCTCATCTTAAGCACCCAGGTGCTGCAAGAGTTTTTCGTGGCGGTGACGCATAAACTTGCCCGACCGCTTCCTCCGGAGATCGCCGAGCAGGCGGTCCGGGATTTCTCCACGCTTCCGGTACGGCAGGTAACCCCGGCGCTGATATTGTCCGCCATCCACCGGAGCATCGAGTCTCGGCTCTCGTTCTGGGACGCACTGATTGTCGAGACGGCCATCGACGCTGGGGCGGCCGCCATTTTGACCGAGGATTTGCAACACGGACAAGTGATTGGTGGGGTCCGAGTCATCAACCCGTTTGTGAGCATTAGCACCTCCGGATAAAGGGGCGTACTTGTTCTGGTGCAAGCCAAGCGGTGCAGCATGAGCACGGTTCAAGTACCTGTGGACAGCCTGGAAGATACGAAGGAGCGCACCGCCGTCATTTTTCCGGACTACGTGATGATGGGTGCACCGTTTCGAGCTCGCGGTTTCTTCTATACGCGAGGAGGTGACACGCTCGCTGCTTGGAGCTTGATCAATCTCCTAAGGATTTTCTCACGGATCACCTCGAAGTTATCGTTCCAAGCAAGGCCACAGCGCCGGGACTCTCCTGTGCCTCGGCGCCGACTCGATAATAATGACCAAGCAAAAGCTGCACTGGGGCCCATCGATGCTAGCGTGCACACCCCTTTGAACCCCCAAATCCCGGGGGCGCCCGATGCGAAGGTTCCCGTCAGCGTTGAGAGCATAAACGGCTTCATCGAATTCGCTCGCGAGACCCTCGATAAGGATGCTGGCCTTAAGCAGGTCTTCGTTCACCTTGCCAGTACGGTACATCCGCTAGCCTGATTGCAGGCCCCGGTTGACGTTCTGGCTTGACGCCACACCGCCGCTTTACGCGGCTACCAACGCAAGCATAGCCTTGCGTCGATCAACCGGGCCTCTGGTACCAACCTCAGGCCTCGTCGGTCTGAGGCGGAGCCTCGCTAGGTATTGATTATCATTAGCGGGACTATACTACGGGAAACAGTGATAACGCCTTCCCTCGCAGAGTCCGTTCAATAAGGTTCTGAGCATTTTGCACAACATTCTTGGCGGTAAGGGACTAAGGTGTCAATGGGTTGAGAAAGGTTTCCATGGGCAAACCCGAGTCCTTCCATGAAACGGATGGTGTATCTTGCACTTCGGTCAGCCTGCCCGGAAAACCCACATAACCGTTGTAGGCATTGTTATACGTAGAACCCTCGAAGCCACCATAGCCACCCTTCGACGGATCCTCCGGCGGATAATCATCAATCTCGTATACCGTGACTTTCACGACATCGGCTGTGGGAATTTCAGCGGCGCATGTGGAACTTCGACCGCCGGTACGGCAAAATAGGATGAGAATTTGAGCGCCATTGTTGATCAAGTTCTGAATACCAGACACGAAGTTTAGGTTAGGAACTAGACTCACCGTCTCTTCGTCCCAGAGCCTGAACGGAATGTTGATTGCAATCGGTGACATCTCCAGCTTCTCCACTTTAGCCACTTGAAGCCGCCGGGATTTCCCATCAATTGTGTTATAGTCAAGGAACTTACCTTCATGGCTAAGACGCACCTTCCCATTCTCGGGGGAAATTGACGGCTTACCATCATTACGAACAATCTCCGTCACTGCTGCAGCGGCACCAACCCAATAATATTCGGCTCTAGTGCGCACATCTACGAGTACTACATTTGCCTCCAGGTTAGGGTCTAGCGGATCGGTCTGGGTCTGAACAGCGTCGAATGCTTCGTCAGCGGTAATAGGAATTGGTGTAATTAGGTCATCAGCTATTGCTGATATACCAACAAGCAAAGTGGCCGCCAGCAACATGAGACGAAGTAATGCTGCCTTCAATTGCATCATGAGCAGATCCTCCCTCTCGCGTAGCGTAAAATGATGGCCTGCGACTCACATTCAAAGCCCAGGCTACAATTTCCTAGAAATCAATAACCTTATCTGCGTTCAGAAAAAGATTGTGGATTGTGGGGCCATCACCTAGACTTCCGTAGATCGGATCTTCACCATCAAACCTGTCCATCCAACACAACGGGCAAACTACGATATTGGTACCCATCTGGTCGTTAAAACCAGCTAATATTTCCGGTAGTGGTTCCTCACCATCAGGTGTCGAGCAATTCCATCGTCGCGGATACTTATCATTATCTCTTAGTTTCATCTTCTCACTGACAATCGATACTCCTTCGAGCGTCGGAAATAGCGTGACACTAGCGACGGCTTCATCGCTAATGTCACTACGCAACAAGTTCATTCCTAGTTGCAAAGCAACGCACGCCGCTTCAGGATTTAACAATGGATTTGTCTGCAATGTGATGACGACATTCTGATCCATTGCATTTTGCGCCATTACATTTTTTATCGGCATCGTTAGTATTATTGCCGCTATGGCGGTCATGGCAGACGAAGTCAAAAGATTGCATAGCGATTTTGCGTTCATGACATACTCCTTCCGCTTGAGTGAGTTGTCCCCTACGATTCACACGCCTATACTGCTCTCATCACGTCACCTGTCCATGATCGCGATCAACTCAGTGCGTCTCCACTATTAATTTAACAACTTCACAATCACACTATCATCATTTCGCTATCAGTATAACTTTGCGCTCTATGGTCGTCAGCGGTGAAAGCCAAGCCCACCCGGACGCGTATGCGGCATAGGCGCCAACTTAAGCTCCGGTTCTCAAATGTTGCTGAGTCCATTGGCTTGACAATAGGTGATCAAACGGGTGACCCGAGGCGGTAACGTTTGCAATTGCCGGCGACGGGGACGCTCCTGCATGACCTCGACACAGGCCTGCCAGGGGCTCATATTCCAAGTCAAGACACCGCTGATGGCAATCGCCAGCTCTTGGCGAAGCAGT
>JAGTVB010000106.1 GCA_018224385.1 Gammaproteobacteria bacterium | reverse complement strand
TCGACCTCCACGAGACACATCCGGCAATTAGCTGCCACAGAGAGCTTCTTGTGATAACAGAAACGCGGTATGTAAATGCCCGCCTCGTCGGCGACCGTGATAACCATGGCGCCTCGGGAGGCCTTGAGCGGCTTTCCATCGATCTCAATGTTGACTAGGTTCTCACTCATTAACCCGTTCGCCACAAAAGGAAGCCACTGGCCTGAAACGCGTGCTCCTATTGCACACCGTCTTCACTTCTTAGGCTGCCTCCCTCGGTAGGTCGGCCGAGCCCGCAAGGCAGTGACCGTGCTCAATGTGATATTCGAATTCGCTCCGAAAATGCTTGATGAAGCTCTGAACCGGCCATGCCGCCGCATCTCCGAGGGCACAGATGGTCCGCCCCTCGATGTTGTTGGCAACCTCCACCAGCAGGTCCAGATCTTCCTTTCGACCCTGGCCATGTTCGATACGGCTGACCACGCGATACAGCCAACCGGTACCCTCGCGGCAAGGCGTACACTGGCCGCAGGATTCCGCATAATAGAAACGTGATATTCGTTCCAGCACCCGCACCATGCAGGTCGTTTCGTCCATGACGATCACCGCTCCTGAACCGAGCATGGATCCCGCCCGGGCGACGGAGTCGTAATCCATGTCGACGCCCAGCATGATGTCGCCCGGAACGACGGGCACCGAGGAGCCGCCGGGTATCACCGCCTTCAGCCGACGATCGCCCAGCACACCACCCGCCATCTCCAGCAGTTTGGCGAAAGGCGTCCCCAGGGACACCTCAAAGTTGCCGGGTCGCTGCACATGGCCCGAGACCGAAAACAGCTTGGTGCCCCCGCTGTTGCCCTTGCCCAGACCGAGAAACCAATCTGCCCCATGGCGCATGATGCTGGGCACCGAGGCAAAGGTCTCGGTGTTATTGATGGTGGTCGGACAACCATAGACGCCGTAACTCGCCGGAAACGGCGGCTTAAATCGGGGCAGCCCTTTCTTGCCTTCCAAAGACTCGAGCAGTGCGGTTTCCTCCCCGCAAATATAGGCCCCGGCCCCGAGGTGACTGTAGAGATCGAACTCAAAGCCGGAACCGAGAATATTCTTGCCAAGGAACCCTGAAGCATAGGCCTCTTGAAGCGCCTTTTCGAAGCGACGAAACGGCTCGTCCATAAACTCGCCGCGCAAGTAGTTGTAGCCGGCAGTAGCCCCCATGGCATAGCCGCCAATGGCCATCCCTTCAATCAGAGCGTGAGGATTGAAGCGCAAAATATCTCGGTCCTTGCATGTCCCGGGCTCACTCTCATCGGAATTGCAGACCACATATTTTGGACCAGGAGCAGTGCGCGGCATAAAACTCCACTTCAGCCCGGTAATAAACCCGGCGCCGCCCCGACCCCGTAAGCCTGATCGCCGGACCTCGTCGATCACGTGCTCGGGACGTATCCCTTGCGCCAGGATTTGGCGCCATGCGTCATAGCCACCAATGGCGAGATAATTCTCTAGTGTCCATGGCCTGTCGAACTTCAGCGTGGCGAAGCAGACTTCATTTGCCATGCTCGCACTTACCCCAGCTCATCAAGAATGCCATCCACTGTCTCCGTAGTCAGGTTCTCATAGTACACGTGGTCGATCATCATCATGGGCGCGCCGCAACAAGCAGCCAAACACTCCTCCTCACGCTTCAGGAAAAATCGCCCATCCGAAGTGCTCTGGCCCGTTTGTATACCCAGCCGGTTTTCCAAGTACTGCACGATATCATCGGCTCCCCGGAGCATACACGATACGTTTGTACAAACCGAAATGCTGTGTCGTCCAACGGGCTTGAGCGCAAACATCGAATAGAAGCTAGCCACCTCATAGACCGCTATGGGCGGCATCTGAAGATAGTCCGCCACCGCATCCATCAACGGCAACGTGAGATAACCGCCATTCTCATGCTGCACCTCGCGAAGTGCCGCGAGTACAGCCGATTGTTTGCGATCCGCAGGATATTTGGCGAGCCAGCGGTCGATCTCCTCACGCGCATGCGCGCTGAGCAAACCTGCTCCGGCTTTGGCATCTGTCACCGATCGACCTCCCCAAAAACGATATCCTGGGTACCGATCACCGCCACCACGTCGGCCAACATGTGTCCGCGCACCATCTCGTCAAGGGCGGATAGGTGTGCAAATCCCGGCGCCCGCACTTTGAGACGGTACGGTTTGTTTGCGCCATCGGAGATCAGGTAAATGCCAAACTCGCCTTTCGGCGCCTCCACGGCCGCATAAACCTCCCCCTCGGGCGCGCAGTACCCTTCGGTAAACAGCTTGAAGTGATGAATGAGCGCTTCCATGTCCCGCTTCATTTCTTCGCGTTTCGGCGGCACCAGCTTGTGATCGTCGATGATCACCGGCCCCGGATTGGCACGCAGCCAGGCGACGCATTGCTCAATTATTCGATTGGATTGACGCAGCTCCTCCATGCGCACGAGATAGCGATCATAGCAATCACCATTGACCCCAATAGGTATATCGAAATCCATTTGATCATAGACTTCATAAGGCTGCTTTTTGCGTAGATCCCAAGCGATCCCCGAACCGCGCAACATGGGACCGCTAAAGCCCAGCTGCAGGGCCCGTTCCGGTGAGACGGCGCCGATGCCGACGGTCCGCTGTTTCCAAATGCGGTTGTCCGTCAGCAATGTTTCATATTCATCCACGCACCGCGGAAAGCGTTGCGTAAAATCCTCGACGAAATCGAGTAATGATCCCTGGCGGTTGCGGTTAAGTCGCGCGATGTCCTGCTTACTCCGAAAACGCGATGGCTGATGTTGCGGCATCTGCTGCGGGAGATCCCGATAAACACCTCCCGGACGATAATAAGTGGCGTGCATCCGCGTTCCGGATACCGCCTCATAGGTGTCCATCAGGTCTTCTCGCTCGCGGAATGCATAGAGAAAAACCGTCATCGCACCAATATCCAGCGCGTGCGCGCCGAGCCACATCAGGTGATTGAGAATGCGCGTAATCTCATCGAACAGGACGCGAATGTACTGGGCGCGCACAGGCGGTTCAACGCCCAGCAGGCGCTCAATGGCAAGGACGTAGGCGTGCTCATTGCACATCATGGACACGTAATCCAAACGGTCCATGTAGCCGATGCTCTGATTGTACGGCTTACTCTCCGCCAACTTCTCGGTGGCACGGTGCAGCAGACCGATGTGCGGATCGGCCCGCTCGATGACTTCGCCGTCCATTTCCAGCACGAGACGCAGCACACCGTGGGCGGCGGGATGCTGCGGCCCAAAGTTCAAGGTGAAGTTGCGAATCTCAGGCATCCCCGGATTCCTCAGGCGCTGCTTGCGGCGGCTGTTGACGTTCGGGGCGAATGACGCGTGGCACCAGGGTCCGCGGCTCAATGGATACAGGCTCATAGACAACCCGCTGCTTCTCCGGGTCGTAGCGCATCTCTACCCGGCCGATAAGGGGGAAATCCTTCCGAAAGGGATGGCCGATGAAGCCGTAGTCGGTCAGCAGCCGGCGAAGGTCGGGATGTTCTTCAAACAGGATACCGTACAGGTCAAACGCTTCGCGTTCGTACCAATTTGCCACATTCCAAATTTCCACCACTGACGGCAGCTTTGGCGGATCATTGTCGCTATAGACACGCAACCGAAGTCGCTGATTATGGGTATGCGACAGCAGGTGATACACCACGGCGAAACGGGCCTGTTGCTGCGCGTGCGCCGCGTAGTCCTCTGTCTCCACAGCCCTCGAAAAACCGGTGGAGGAAGCCGTCTCGCTCGTCTCCCAGTCAGAGCGACCATAGCTCAAGTAATCCACGCCGCAAAGATCAACCAGCTGCTTGAAAGCAAACTCGGGCTCATCCTTAAGCGCCCAACAAACGCGAACGAAGTGCTGCACCGGTAGCTCTAAGGTAATCTCGCCAAACGCGATGGCACAGTGACTCAAAAGCCCAGCAAACCGTGACTGCAGTCGGCGGGAGAGCGCCTCGATCGACGACGCTCCCTCGCGCGACATCTCGGCCGCGCCGCTGTCCGGACCTGCCGCGTCCATTATTCCCACTCCAGGGCGCCCTTCTTCCATTCGTACAGAAAACCCACCACCAATATTGCGAGGAACAGGAGCATCGCCACGAAGCCGAACAGACCGATGCGGTCAAGCGCCACCGCCCATGGAAATAAAAACGCGATTTCCAAGTCGAAGATGATGAACAGAATGGCGACGAGGTAATAGCGCACATCGAACTTCATTCGCGAGTCTTCGAACGCCTCAAACCCACACTCATAGGGTGAGAGCTTCGCGCTGTCGGGGCGGTGTGGGCCAAGCACAGCGCCCACTGAGATCAGGATTATGCCAAACAGCAATCCAACTACGATGAAGATCAGTACCGGAACATAGTTTTCGAGCACAAAGAAACCCCCGGTCCCGAAAACGCAGGACCCAGACTTCAAATAGTCGACTTATGACGTACGGTAATCTTGGGGGGTCGCGGCATGGCGCAGCCGACGACAAAACCCAGGGCACGATAGGCTAGCGAGCGCGGGTTGTCAAGGGAGTGATGAATGAAAGTTAATTTATAATCATATAGTTAGAATTAAGAGCCAGGCACATAAGCATGCCTCCGGTGTTCCCACCGGTTGACTTGGCTAAAAATAAGCTTCTGGTGCCGATGGCCGGACTCGAACCGGCACGGCTTGCGCCACTGCCCCCTCAAGACAGCGTGTCTACCAATTCCACCACATCGGCAAAAATACCTCGCGCATGCAGCCCATTTCCAAGCGACAAATTCCGTGTCTATTCAGGCGTTGACCTCGGGGCCTCCTCGGGAACGTGCGGGACATCCGCCCGCTGTCCTTGCACAGGCTCAGGGCGCGGCTGCTCCGCGGGTGCTGCAGCTCCCGGTAGACTCGGTACGTCGGAAGCGCCTGGCGGAGATACCGGTTGCGATCTCCTATCCTCCTCCTGAAACTGTTCAACGACGCTACTTGGGGCCCTTGAGTGGCCCGCCAAGTAAGATAGAACAAGACTATTGGCGAAGAACACCAGCGCCAAGATCGCGGTCGAACGGCTCAAAAACGACGTGGGTCCTCGGCTGCCGAACAACGAGCCTGAGGCACCGCTGCCAAAAGCAGCACCCGCGTCCGCACCCTTGCCGTGCTGCAACAATACCAAGGCGATCAAGCCACAGGCTGCTAGAACCTGCACGACAAGGAGCACATTTGCCATGGC
Source organism: Gammaproteobacteria bacterium (assembly GCA_018224385.1). GTDB lineage: Bacteria > Pseudomonadota > Gammaproteobacteria > HK1 > HK1 > JAGTVB01. The sequence goes on along the minus strand of JAGTVB010000106.1, from coordinate 23,623 downwards.
CTAATTCGCAGCCTGACAGATGGTTAGAAAATCAGCGGCCTTCAATGAAGCTCCCCCGATGAGCCCCCCGTCGATATCCGGCATCCTAAGTAGCTCAGCCGCATTCTTCGCATTGACGCTGCCCCCGTAGAGGATGCGCACCTGCTCCGCAGCCTCTTTGCTCTGCGCGGCGATGCGCTGGCGAATAAAGGCATGCACGTCTTGTGCTTGCTGTGGGGTAGCCGTACGCCCGGTTCCGATAGCCCAGACCGGCTCGTAAGCAACAACGCTCTCTGCCAGCGAAGCCACCCCCGCCAAGTCGATCACCGCATCAAGCTGCCGAGCCACTACTTCTTCGGTAGTCCCGGCCTCCCGCTCCTCGAGCAGCTCCCCGACACAAAGGATGGGCGTTAAACCCTCCTTGCGCGCACGGGCATACTTCTCGGCGACGAGCTGATCGCCCTCACCATACAACGTCCGCCGCTCCGAATGCCCTACAATGACATACTGACAACCGACGTCCTTTAGCATTGGGGCGGCGATCTCACCGGTGAACGCCCCCATCTCCTCTTTCGACACGTTCTGCGCACCCAGGGGAATTTGGGTCCCTTGCAGCGCAGCCCCCACCAGTTCGAGGTACACGAACGGCGGGCAAACAACAACTTCCGCGCGGGTCACTCCCGCCATGCCATTGATAATTCCTTTGATAAGTAGCTGCGCGCTCTCACGAGTGCCATTCATCTTCCAATTGCCGGCGACCAAGGGTTGGCGCATGAGGGAACTCCCGTAATTATTATCTTGCAAACACCAAACGAAATATTGCAGAAAACGATCGCAAGCTTAACGCACCGAAACACGCAAGACAAACGCCTCGGACTATAGGGGCAAGTCCGCTGCCGCCAGCACCTGTTTGACCTCCTCAGCCAATTGGGCGGCCAACGCCTTTACCTGGCGGCCGTCGCGTCCCTCAACCATAACACGCAGCAGCGGTTCCGTACCGGAGGCCCTAAGTAATACGCGTCCCTGGCCATTGAGCTCCAGCTCCACCGAGTTGACGGCTTTTTCGACTGCCGGGTGCATCAACACATCAACGCCCTCGGGCACACGCACATTAACCAGTACCTGCGGATGTTTGACCACCCCGCGCTTGAGCTCATGCAAAGACTTTTTTGAGCGCTGCAAGGCCGTGAGCACCTGCAATGCCGCAATGATACCATCACCGGTAGTGAGCCGATCGAGACAGATGATGTGCCCAGAAGTCTCGCCGCCGAGCGTCCACCCTCCGGTTCTCATCAATTCCAGCACATAGCGGTCCCCCACCTTGGCGCGCTGCAAGGCAATTCCTTGGCGATGTAAGGCTTCCTCCAGCCCCAGGTTGCTCATGACGGTCCCCACCACGGCGCCGTTTAGCTGGCCATCCGCCCGTCGCGCTTGGGCGATGATAAAGAGCAGCTCATCGCCATCAACCAGCTCACCTTTATGATCAACCATCAATACCCGATCACCGTCCCCGTCCAGGGCGATACCCAAATCGGCACCTTCCACCTGTACGCGGTGCTGCAGCGCTTCTGGGTAGAGGGCTCCACAGCGGTCATTGATATTGAAGCCATCGGGATCCGTCCCAATGGCGATCACCTCAGCGCCCAGCTCGTCGAATACGTTTGGCGCCACGTGATAGCAAGCGCCATGGGCGCAGTCCACCACCACCTTCATTCCCTTCAAGCTCAGACGAAAAGGGACGGTACTCTTACAGAACTCGATATAGCGCCCTGCGGCATCTTGGACTCGCTCTGCTTTGCCAAGATCCCGGGATCCCACGGTATGCATGGGACGCTCCATCTCCGCTTCGATCGCCAGCTCCACCTCATCTGGAAGTTTGGCGCCGTCGGCTCCGAAAATCTTGATGCCGTTGTCGTAGAAAGGATTGTGTGACGCACTGATCACAATTCCGGCACTGGCGTGTAATGTTTGCGTGAGATAGGCGATGGCCGGCGTTGGCATCGGCCCAAGCAATTGCGTGTCGACACCGGCTGCCGACAACCCCGCCTCCAGCACCGATTCAAACATGTAGCCGGAAATGCGGGTATCCTTACCGATCAGTGCCCGGCTCCCGCCTTCCTGAGCCAGCACACGCCCCACGGCCCAACCGAGCTTAAGAACGAATTCCGGAGTTATGGGCGGCTTACCTACCTCGCCGCGCACACCATCGGTGCCGAAATACTTTCGCTGCTGCATAACAATTCTTGCCTCCCTTAAAACGGGCCGCATCCCCCGCCGCGGACGATTACCTTGTCGGGCGCATCATCACGTTACCACCGCTCGCTCGTGGCAAGTAACCGCTGCGGTCACCTTCAGCACCTCCACCGTCGGTCCCACATCGTGCGCCCGAATGATGGCGGCGCCGTTCAAAGCCGCCAACACCGACAGCGCCAGGCTGCCATAAAGGCGCTCCCCCACAGGCTTGTTAAGCAAAGCCCCGAGCATGGATTTTCGTGATAAGCCAACCAGCACAGGAAGCCCCAGAGCAGCGAAGGTGTCAAGCGCTGAGAGCAGACACAGATTCTGCTCGAGGGTCTTCCCAAAACCAAATCCTGGATCAATGATGAGGCGGTCGCGGACAATACCGTGCGCTTCACAGGCACTCACGCGCCGCGCCAAGAACTCGCGCACCTCACCTACCACATGCGCGTAAGTTGGCGCCAGCTGCATTGTTTTCGGCTCGCCCTGCATATGCATTAAGCACACCGGTACACCGAGGTCCCGTACCGCCTCGATTGCACCTTCCGCGCGAAGCGCTCTCACATCATTGATCAGGCCTGCGCCAGCCGACACGGCCGCGCGCATCACCTCGGGCTTACTGGTGTCGATGGAGATGAGTACGGGCAGCTCCGCATGGATGGCCTCGATGACTGAGAGCACCCGATCGAGCTCCTCGGCAACGGGAACACTGGGCGCTCCAGGGCGTGTAGATTCACCGCCCACATCGATGATGGCGGCGCCTTCGGCGCACATGCGCCGGGCTTGGTGTAAGGCCGCATCAGGGGTGAAAAAGCGTCCTCCATCGGAAAAAGAGTCCGGGGTGACGTTGAGGATCCCCATCACCGCAGCGCAGCCGTTCTGGCGCGCCGCTTCAAGGACCTGACTGAGCGAAGTGGCGTGTACAGGCGAACGCAAGGTCCGGCCTAAGATGCGGGCTTAAAAACGACGGCACTCGTCATTGCAGCGTTGCGCGGCGGCTCGCCACAAGATGGTCGGGAACCCGGTTGAACCGCGGCAAGCGGGCGCCGAAGGGCGAGCCCCAGGAATGAATGGGGGCGAGTAATCCTTGTGCTCACTGGCCCACTCCGGTCGCTCACCACCGTGCGCCACTTTTCTACAACGGCTTCTGAGCCGTTGGGCCCGTGTTGTTTGCCGCGCCTGGCGCTCACCGCGAACGGCATCGCGTGCCGATGGCACGCTGCCAGCCGTACCCGCCTCCTAGTGTAAGCTCGCCGGTCCACCAATCTTGCCTTCCGGTGACTTGACCTCCGATTCCTTAGGGCCTTCCCGAGCCCCCCCCGGTTCTTGTTCAGGCGCTGGGGTACCATGGTCACTGTCACTCCATCCAACCGGAGGGCGGGGCGTCCTTCCCGACATGATATCTTGAATCTGTTCCGTATCGATGGTCTCGTACTTGATGAGTGCTTCGGACATCAATTTCAGCTTGCCGATGTTCTCGTTCAGCAGATGATCGGCGCGCTGATAGTTACGATCGATAATCCGCCGCACTTCTTCATCAATGACATGAGCGGTCTCGTCGGACACCATCTTGTGCTTGGTGACACTATGACCAAGGAAAACTTCGCCCTCTTCCTCGCTATAGACGCGCGGTCCTAGACGCTCCGATAACCCCCACTTGGTCACCATGTTGTGTGCGATCTCTGTCGCCCGCTGAATGTCGTTGCTTGCCCCGGTGGTGACGCGGTCTGGACCAAACGTCAGCTCCTCCGCGATGCGCCCACCGAAAAGGCTTGAGATCTGGCTCTCTAACCTTTCCTTGCTGAAGCTGTAGCGATCTTCTTCCGGAAGAAACATGGTCACACCGAGCGTCCTGCCGCGGGGAATAATCGTGACCTTATAGACTGGATCATGGGAGGGAACCAACAGGCCAACGATGGCATGGCCCGCCTCGTGGTAAGCCGTGAGCCGCTTTTCCTCGTCGCTCATAACCATCGATTTGCGCTCGGCGCCCATCATTATCTTGTCCTTGGCCTTTTCAAAGTCATCCATATCCACAGTGCGCTTATTGGCACGTGCCGCAAACAGCGCCGCTTCATTGACCAGGTTGGCCAGGTCGGCCCCCGAGAAGCCCGGCGTGCCGCGCGCAATGATACTCGGCTTTACCCCGGCATCCAGCGGCACCTTTCGCATGTGCACGCGCAGTATGTGCTCCCGCCCCCGGATATCGGGGAGGGGCACGACCACCTGACGATCAAAACGACCCGGCCTGAGCAACGCCGGATCGAGAACGTCAGGACGGTTGGTCGCGGCAATCACGATCACGCCTTCGTTGCCATCAAAGCCATCCATCTCCACCAGCAACTGGTTCAGCGTCTGCTCCCGCTCATCATGGCCACCGCCAAGACCAGCGCCGCGATGGCGGCCAACCGCATCGATCTCGTCGATAAAGATGATACAGGGAGCATGTTTTTTCGCTTGCTCGAACATGTCCCGAACGCGGGAGGCACCTACACCAACAAACATCTCCACAAAATCAGAACCAGAGATGGTAAAAAACGGGACTTTCGCTTCACCCGCGATGGCTTTGGCGAGCAACGTCTTACCGGTTCCTGGCGCGCCGACCATGAGTACACCCCTGGGAATCTTGCCGCCGAGTTTTTGAAACTTCGCGGGATCCTTAAGGAAGTCCACGAGTTCCTTGACCTCCTCTTTCGCCTCCTCAACCCCGGCGACATCCGCGAAGGTAATTTTCACCTGATCCTCACCCAGCAACCGGGCGCGGCTCTTACCGAAGGAGAGCGCTCCTCGTCCCCCTCCGGCGCCCTGCATCTGGCGCATGAAAAAGATCCACACCCCTATCAGAAGCAGCATAGGGAACCAAGAGATAAAGATTTGCATCAGCAACGACTGCTGCTCCGGTGGCCGCGCCTCGATCACCACCCCGCTGTTGAGCAAATCCCCGATCAACGCGCGGTTGTCAGTCTCTGGCGTGTAGGTGTTAAAGATTTCTCCTGAGTGCAGCACTCCGTGTATATCGCGTCCCTCAATCATCACTTTCTGAACGCGCCCCTCGTTGACGTCGTCGATGAATTGAGAGTAGGTAAGCTGCTGTGTTGCTGACCGGCGGGGGCCAAAGTTGTTAAAAACCGACATCAGCACGAGCGCGATGACGACCCAGAGAATCAAGTTTTTTGCCATGTCATTCAAGATACACGACCCTCGTTGGCACTGGGGACGCTGTGTGCCCAGGTTGGAGTTTCGTCAAAACCTGTCGCCAATTCAAACGCCTTCATCACAATCTTACCTTACCAAGACTGTCGACAATAGTGCATAGCCAACGCCGCATTATGAGATTTTGCGGTCGAGTGCACTATACGCTCCGGCCCGTGCCTGCTGCATTAACTCGGCAAACCCGCGATCTGGCGGGAGCCATCAAGGCCGCGCTTGTAGCCGCGCCCAAGCAGGTAGACTTCCCGAGACTGTGGCCGCGAGGCCCGCGGCTTGCGGATAGACACGTTGCAGAACGCGCCTCTGAGTTGCTCTAAGAAGCCGCGGTAATCTTCTCCTTGAAATACCTTGATGAGTAGTGTACCTCGCGGCGCGAGGATGCGTTCACAAAAATCGACGACCAAACCCGCCAACGTCATCACTCGAGCTTGATCGAGGGCATTTATTCCGGTCAAGCTGGGTGCCATATCCGAAAGCACCAACCCTGCCCCCTGCGGCCCGACTTTTTCGACAAGCGCTTCCTGCACCGCCGGCGCGGACACGTCGCCCAAAATGAACTCCACACCCGATATCGGCTCCATCGGCAGCAAGTCCACCGCCACCGCACGTCCGCCGCGCGCGCCGACTCGCTCTGCCACAAGCTGCGACCACCCACCGGGTGCGGCGCCAAGCTCGATGACGGTCGTCGCGGGCCTTAACAGTCGGTCCCGGTCATCGATTTCCTGCAGCTTGAATACCGCACGGGAGCGATACCCCGTTCGCCATGACTGACGAACAAACGCGTCCTTAACATGCGCCTGCAACCATCGATCAGCCGCTTTACGCCTACCCACAACGCCACACTGCGAACAAGTCGTGATGAAAGAACTCGGTTTCCTTCATTGAAGTTGGACCGGGAACCTATGGCCAAGTGCCACGAGCATGTCGGCGGAGCGCATCGCCCGCGCTACTTGCGAGCGGCGTTGCGAACGGCCACCGCGGCAAAACTCAAACATACTCCACCGCGAGGATCTCGTATTCGAGATCGCCGCTGGGTGCGTGCACCGTAATGTGATCACCTTCCTCCCTGCCGATCAGTGCTCGGGCGATAGGTGAAACGATCGAAATCAGGCCCGCGCTTATGTCGGCCTCAAGCTCGCCGACGATTTGATAGCGAACTTCCTCCTCGTTTGCCAAGTTATACAACGTCACCGTTGCACCGAACACCACCTTGCCACCCGCGTTCAGCTCCCGTATGTCGATGATTTGCGCCTTGGACAACTTCTCCTCTATCTCCGCGATCCGTCCTTCTACAAAACTCTGCTGTTCCTTGGCGGCGTGATATTCTGCGTTCTCGCGCAGATCACCGTGCGCGCGGGCCTCCGCAAGCGCTTGAATGATCCGGGGCCGTTCAACTTTTTTTAGTCCAACGAGTTCGTCTCGGAGCTTCTGAGCCCCCTGCATGGTCATTGGAACTCGGCTCATGCCACTAAACCTTTGTGTAAGTCCTGCAGTTGATTGACGCTGGCCACATTGACTTCTTTCATAGCAAGCACAAGTGCTCGTGCACCCGCCATGGTCGTGGTATAGCTTACCTTGCGCTGCAACGCTGTTCGGCGAATGGTGTAGGAGTCCGCAATGGCTTGCTTCCCCTCAGTGGTGTTGACAATCAAGGTAATTTCGTCGTTCTTCAGCATGTCGACGATATGCGGACGACCCTCGGTCACTTTATTGACCTCGGTACATTCCACGCCGGCACCGGCAAGCGCCGACGCCGTGCCTCGCGTCGCGATGATTTCGAAACCCAAGGCCGCCAGCTCGCGAGCGACAATAACACTCTCCGCCTTGTCGTCATCGCGCACGCTGATCAGCACGCGCCCCTGCCGCGGAAGCCCATCGCCCACGGCAAGCTGGGCCTTGGCAAATGCCTCACCGAAGGTCCGCCCGATCCCCATCACCTCGCCGGTGGATTTCATCTCGGGGCCCAACAGCGGGTCAACGCCGGGAAATCGAAGAAAAGGGAAAATCGCCTCCTTGACCGAATAATAGTCCGGAATGCGTTCGATCGTCACTCCTTGCTCTTGCAAGCTGCGCCCGACCATGCAGCGGGCCGCAATTCGAGTGAGCGGTAGACCGGTAGCCTTGGCTACGAAAGGCACGGTTCGCGACGCCCTCGGATTGACTTCCAATACATAGATCTCGTCGCCCTGGATTGCAAACTGAACGTTCATGAGACCAACGACAGAAAGCGCGCGTGCCAGCGCTTGTGTCTGTTCGCGAAGACGCGCCTGAATGGTTTCGTTCAAGCTAAAAGGCGGCAAAGAGCAGGCCGAATCGCCCGAATGAATGCCGGCCTGCTCGATATGCTCCAGAATCCCCCCGATTAATAAGTCCTGACCATCGCTCACCGCGTCCACATCCACTTCGATCGCATTAGCCAGAAAATGATCGAGCAGCACCGGCGACTCGTTGGATACGGCCACGGCATCGCGCATGTAGTCGCGCAGATCAGTGTCGTTATAAACGACTTCCATGGCGCGCCCCCCGAGCACATAAGAAGGACGCACGACGAGCGGAAAACCGATTTCATGGGCTAAGGCTACCGCGGCTAGTGGCGTCCGGGCGCAGCGATTTGGCGGTTGGCGTAGCTGCAATTGGTCAAGTAATTTCTGGAACCGCTCGCGATCTTCTGCGAGATCAATCGACTCTGGACTGGTCCCGATGATGGGAACACCGAGACTTGCCAAGTCTCGTGCTAACTTCAGAGGAGTTTGCCCCCCATATTGCACGATGACGCCCGCCGGTTTTTCCACCGCGACGATCTCGAGCACATCCTCCAACGTCAACGGCTCGAAGTAAAGGCGATCGGAGGTATCGAAGTCGGTGGATACGGTTTCAGGGTTACAGTTCACCATGATGCTCTCGTAACCCTCGTCGCGCATCGCCATCGCCGCATGAACACAACAGTAGTCGAACTCAATCCCCTGACCGATGCGGTTTGGACCGCTACCAAGCACGATGATTTTCGGCCGATCGGTTGGTAGCGCCTCGCATTCTTCTTCATAGGTCGAGTAGAGATAGGCGGTACTCGCGGGAAACTCAGCGGCGCAGGAATCTACCCGTTTGTAGACGGGACGCACGCCGAGCGCATGTCGCCGCAAGCGCACCGCCTCCTCGTCAGTAACGAGCACAGTGGCCAGGAAGCGGTCTGAGAAACCCTTGCGCTTTAGCTCAAGCAAGCGCGCTTTATCTAAAGCCTCGAGACGATCGGGAAGCCGCTGCTCTTCGCGTATCAAATCCTCGATCTGAGCAAGGAACCAAGGGTCGATCGACGATGCCCGGTGGATCTCATCCAAACAGATGTCACGGCGAAAGGCTTCGGCGATGTACAGCAGGCGCTCCGGCCCCGCCTCGCGCAGCTCGCGGCGCACCCGCTCGCCCGCTTCCGCATCATCTGCGCCCAGCTTCGGGGTTAAGCCGTCTATTCCGGTCTCCAGGCTGCGCAGGGCTTTTTGCAGAGATTCTTGAAAAGTGCGGCCGATGGCCATCACCTCCCCCACCGACTTCATTTGAATCGTCAGGCGCGGCTCCGCCTGAGGAAATTTCTCGAAGTTGAATCGAGGTATTTTGGTTACCACATAATCGATGGTCGGCTCAAAGGAAGCCGGCGTCAGGCCACCAGTGATTTCGTTAGCCAACTCGTCCAAGGTATAACCCACTGCGAGCTTGGCCGCCACCCGTGCGATGGGGAAACCCGTTGCTTTGGAGGCAAGCGCTGAGGAGCGCGACACGCGGGGATTCATCTCGATCACAACCATGCGACCGTCGGCCGGATGGACCGCAAACTGCACGTTCGAGCCTCCGGTATCCACACCGATCTCGCGCAACACAGCAATGGAGGCGTCGCGCATGCGCTGATACTCTTTATCGGTGAGCGTCTGGGCCGGCGCCACCGTGATCGAGTCCCCCGTATGCACTCCCATCGGATCCACGTTCTCGATGGAGCAGACGATAATGCAGTTGTCTTTTCGATCGCGCACCACCTCCATTTCAAACTCTTTCCAACCGAGCACCGACTCCTCCAGCAAAATCTCACTGGTCGGCGAGGCATTCAGGCCGCGGCCACAGATGTCGACGAATTCTTCCCGATTGTAAGCGACGCCTCCCCCGGTCCCGCCGAGGGTAAATGAAGGCCGAATGATGGTCGGAAACCCAATACTCGCCTGAACCTGATGAGCCTCTTCCATGCTGTGGGCGATGGCCGCCCGCGGCGTCGCAAGCCCGATGTGTTGCATCGCCTGGCGAAAGCGCTCGCGATCCTCGGCCTTGTCGATAGCAGCCCGTGAGGCGCCGATCAGCTCGACTCCATACTGCTCCAGCACCCCCTCCCGAGCGAGATCTAAGGCACAATTGAGCGCTGTCTGTCCGCCCATGGTAGGCAACAAAGCATCGGGACGTTCCACCTCGATTATTTTTGCCAGCGTTGGCCAACGTAACGGCTCGATATAGGTGGCATCAGCCATCTCCGGGTCGGTCATGATGGTGGCGGGATTGGAATTCACTAGGATCAGGCGAAATCCTTCTTCGCGAAGTGCCTTGAGCGCCTGCACGCCCGAATAATCAAATTCGCACGCTTGGCCGATGATGATCGGGCCTGCCCCAATGAGGAGGATGCTGTGGATGTCGGTGCGTCTAGGCATCAGGGAAAGTACTTACTTACAAGAGAGTGAAATAGGCGGAAGCGAATCCAATGTCGACCGCGCCGGGGTAAACAACATACGGGCTTCGGGGTCTCGCCAGCGGGTCGCCACGCCAACCGTAACGCCAGAAAGGCACTGATCAGCGTCACCAAGACGCCTCTGACCCGAGTCGCTAAAGCAAACTCAGAGCTTGGGAAGGCGCGGTGACGGTCGCATTTTCGAGTGCAGGTTAAGGAACGCGCTCTTATGCTCCGTGCGCTTCCATGAGCGCGAAGAAATGCTCAAACAAGGGCGAAATATCGTGGGGCCCAGGACTTGCCTCAGGGTGCCCTTGAAAGCCGAATGCCGGCTTATCCGTTAGGTGGATGCCTTGCAGCGAGCCGTCAAAAAGAGAATGGTGTGTCGCACGCACATTGGGCGGAAGTGTATTCTCGTCGACTGCAAACCCATGGTTTTGACTGGTGATCAACACCCTTCCATCGACCACGTCTTTCACCGGATGGTTAGCACCATGGTGTCCGAGTTTCATCTTCTCCGTCTTGGCACCGCTTGCCAGAGCGAGCAGCTGATGGCCAAGGCAAATGCCGAAAAGCGGAATACCTACCTCCAAGAATGCCCCAATGGCCCTCAGTGCATAATCACAAGGCTCGGGATCGCCCGGACCGTTAGACAAGAACACGCCGTCGGGCTGGAGATCCAAAACGGCACGAGCTGAGGTCGTCGCCGGCACCACGGTGATGCGACCGCCGTGCGACGCCAACATGCGCAGGATATTACGCTTGATGCCGAAATCGTAGGCGACCACGTGGTAGCGCTCGCCCGTGGACTTCGTTCGAGGTCTCACCAGAGAGCGCGCTCCCGGCCAAACATCTTTATCCCAGGTGTAGGATTGGCGCGTAGAGATGTCCCGAGCGAGATCCATGCCCTGCAATCCCGGGAAGTCACGCGCCGCCTGCAGGGCTGTGCCGCTATCGAGATTTCCTTCACCCGCAGCCAGGCAACCGTTTTGCGCGCCCTTCTCCCGCAGAATACGCGTCAGCCGCCGGGTGTCGATGTCGGCGATGCCAACCACCTGGTGCGCGTGAAGAAATTCCACCAGCGACGACTCTGAGCGCCAGCTACTGTGCTGGCGCGGCAAATCTCGAATAACGAGCCCGCTCGCAGCGACGGCTGCTGCTTCACTATCTTCTTCATTGACACCAACGTTGCCGATATGGGGATAGGTGAGCGTGACGATTTGACGAAAATAGGACGGATCCGTCACGATTTCCTGATACCCGGTCATGGCCGTATTAAAGACCACTTCGCCCACTGCCATTCCAGGGACGCCGATAGATCTTCCCCAGAAAAGACTACCATCCTGCAATGCCAACAATGCGCCTGGATGCACCTTGATTCTTAATTCCTCCTACGGCTTGACCGCAATGCCGGAGCTTCAGTCTCATCCTTGCCGCCATTACTACGATGACACTGAAGAGCTGTTTCAAAGCTGACATCATACTGCAGGCCCCGAAAGCCCGTCCATCGCAGCACGCCAGGGGAGCCCCTATTCTGCCGCAGATGCTACGCGCTGCCGGGACTGAGAAAGTCCCATGGCGCCTACCGCAAACCGAGCACGTCTTGCATGTCGTAGAGTCCATTGCGCCGATCCATCAGCCAATGGGCGGCCCGCATAGCCCCAAGAGCGAACGTCGCCCGACTCGAGGCCCGATGGGTGAGCTCAATACGTTCTCCAGCACCCGCGAAAAGCACGCAATGGTCGCCCACGATGTCGCCGCCACGGATGGTCTCGAAGCCAATGGTTTGGCGGTCCCGCTCACCCGTGCGTCCTTGGCGGCCATAGACGGCGCACTGTGCCAGATCCCTTCCGAGCACCGCAGCGATGACCTCACCCAGCCGCAGGGCAGTGCCTGAGGGGGCATCCAGCTTATGGCGATGATGCGCTTCGATAATCTCCACGTCCACCGAGTCCCCAAGCGCTCTCGCCGCAAGCTCGCTGAGTTTAAACAAAAGATTGACACCAACGCTCATGTTCGGTGCGCACAGGATAGCGACCTCAGCGGCGGCGGCTTCGATCGTTTCCCGTTGCCGTTGGTCGAAACCCGTGGTGCCAATCACCATTCGCTGACCTCGCGATCGACAAAGCGACAGGCATTCGAGGGTGGCTTGGGGCTGGGAAAAATCAACCACGAGATCCACCTCCGCGCCGGGGCGGTCGAGGCTGTCCACAATCGGTATCCCAATGGCGCCGATGCCGGCCAGGACACCCGCGTCACTGCCAATGCTGGAACTCTCCGGGCGGTCCGCCGCTACCGTCAGCGTCACCTTGGGATCGCTCCAGCTAGCCTCCACCAGGGCCCTTCCCATGCGCCCGGCCGCACCATTGATCGCAAGGCGGATCATGACTTGATGCCCTCAAAAAAGCGCTTCACACTATCGAGCCAGGAAGTCGCCTTCGGGCTGTGCTTATCCCCGTTTTCCGACATCGAGTGCTCGAATTCACGCAGCAGCTCCTTTTGGCGATGGGTGAGATGGACTGGTGTCTCCACCACCACGCGGCAGATGAGATCCCCTACGCTGCCGTCTCGCACCGATCGGACACCCTTGCCCCGCAGCCGAAACAGCTTGCCGGTCTGTGTCTCCTGCGGCACCCGTACCGTCACCCGATCGGCAAGAGTCGGCACCTCGATCTCACCGCCAAGCGCCGCCGCTACAAAGCTGATGGGCACTTCACAGTATAGATTGGTACCCTCACGGGTGAAGATTGGATGTTCCCTGACGTGGACCTCAACATAGAGATCGCCGGGAGGTCCGCCATTGTCGCTACGTTCGCCTTCCCCAGCCAAACGAATTCGATCCCCGTTGTCAACCCCTGCCGGGATCTTCACCGAGATTTCCTTTTCGCGGCGAACGCTTCCTGCCCCACGGCATTCCTTGCAAGGATCCAGGACCACCTTTCCAGCACCGCGACAGGTCGGACAGGTCTGCTGAATGGAAAAAAAGCCTTGCTGCAACCGCACCTGACCACGACCGTGACAGGTCGTGCACGTTACCGCGCTGGTTCCTTTGCGCGCACCGCTGCCGCCGCACTCCGGACATTGTGCACGCGTTGGCACGCTGATCCGCACGGACGTTCCCGACACCGCCTCTTCCAGGCTGAGTTCTAAGTCATACCGGAGATCCGCTCCTCGATAAATCGTGCGCCCGCCGCCACGCGCACCGAAGATGTCCCCGAAAACCTCGTCGAAGACATCCCGAATGCCCCCCGCACCGAAACCGCCTCCCGTGGCACCGGCCGCCGCATCCACGCCGGCGTGGCCGAACTGGTCATAAGCGGCCCGCTTACGCACGTCGGTGAGCACCTCGTAGGCTTCCTTGCACTCCTTGAATTGCTCCTCCGCCTGTCGGTTATTCGGGTTCCGATCGGGGTGGAACTTCATGGCAAGACGCCGGTAGGATTTCTTTATATCGCTCTCACTGGCGTTTCTCGCGACGCCCAGAATTTCGTAATAATCCCGTTTCGCCATGGCCGTCTCGCCTACAAAAGACAAAGGCGTGGACTGCTTTGCTCCACGCCCTTATTGCACTCAAGCCCTTGTTCCGTCACTTTTTGTTCTCGTTCACCTCTTCAAACTCGGCGTCCACGACATCTTCCCCTCCGGCGCTCTTACTTTGCGCCGTGGACTCCTTGCCCGCCGCCCCTTCTCCGGTCTGCGCACTTTGCTTGTACACCCGCTCAGCAAGCTTGCCGGAAAGCTCGGCGAGACGGTTGGTCGCGGTCTGGATCTGGTCCTTGTTGTCGCTTTTCATCGCCTGCTGCACAGACGCAATAGCGTCCTCGATCTCTTTCTTCTCCACCGCTTCCACCTTGTCCCCCAGATCACGCAAGGACTTATTGGTCGCATGGACGAGATTATCAGCCTGGTTGCGGGCCTCCACAAGCTCATGGAACCGCCGGTCCTCATCGGCGTGGGATTCGGCATCTCTGACCATCTTCTGGATTTCTTCTTCGGAAAGTCCGGAAGAAGCGCGAATCACAATGGATTGCTCTTTAGCCGTCGCCTTATCTTTTGCCGAGACGTGGAGAATACCATTCGCATCGATGTCGAAGGTCACCTCGATCTGGGGCACTCCCCGCGGCGCCGGGGGAATGTCAGCGAGATCAAAGCGCCCCAGTGACTTGTTTGCCGAGGCCATTTCCCGCTCGCCCTGCAATACGTGCACCGTTACCGCGCGCTGACTATCCTCTGCTGTGGAGAATATTTGCGAGGCTTTGGTCGGAATCGTAGTATTTTTCTCGATGATCTTGGTCATCACTCCACCCAGGGTCTCGATGCCAAGCGACAGCGGTGTTACATCGAGAAGCAGTACATCCTTGACCTCACCCGCCAGTACGCCGGCTTGGATTGACGCACCGATGGCAACCGCTTCGTCCGGGTTGACATCCTTGCGCGGCTCCTTGCCGAAGATCTCCTTTACCATTTCCTGAACCTTCGGCATGCGCGTCTGACCACCGACCAAGATCACATCCGAGACATCGGTAGGACTGAGCTTAGCGTCCTTGAGGGCGATGCGGCAGGGTTCAATGGTCTTGGCGATCAACTCCTCAACAAGTGACTCAAGCTTCGCCCGGGTGAGCTTAATGTTAAGATGCTTTGGCCCACTCGCATCGGCGGTGATGTAGGGCAGGTTTATTTCCGTCTGCTGGCTTGAAGAGAGTTCGATCTTAGCCTTTTCCGCCGCGTCCTTGAGGCGTTGCAGCGCGAGCGGATCGTTGTGCAAATCGATGCCACTGTCTCTCTTAAACTCATCGGCGAGGTAATCCATGATGCGAAGATCAAAGTCCTCGCCGCCAAGGAACGTATCCCCATTGGTGGATAGCACCTCGAACTGATGCTCGCCCTCCACCTCGGCGATCTCGATGATGGAGATGTCAAAGGTTCCTCCGCCAAGATCATAGACCGCGATTTTTACATCGCCGCGCTTCTTATCCATCCCATAGGCGAGTGCCGCCGCAGTGGGCTCGTTGATAATCCGTTTGACATCCAGGCCCGCGATCCGGCCTGCGTCTTTGGTGGCCTGACGCTGTGAGTCATTAAAGTAGGCGGGCACGGTAATGACCGCTTCTGTCACCGTCTCTCCGAGATAATCCTCTGCGGTCTTTTTCATCTTCATGAGCACCCGCGCAGAGATCTCCGGTGGCGCCATTTTTTTGCCGGTCGCCTCTACCCAAGCATCTCCATTGTCGGCCTTAACAATCTTGTAAGGCACCATCTTAATATCGCGCTGCACTACATCGTCGCCGAAGCGACGGCCGATCAGTCGCTTAATCGCAAACAACGTATTGTGCGGGTTGGTAATGGCTTGTCGCTTTGCCGACTGCCCCACCAGTATTTCCTCGTCTTTGGTGAACGCGACGATGGAAGGGGTGGTTCGGTCACCCTCACTGTTTTCGATAACCCGCGGTTTACCACCCTCCATAATGGCGACACAGGAGTTGGTAGTACCTAAATCAATTCCGATAACCTTTCCCATTGCTTACTCTCCGCTGCGCTTTGCGAGCGCGGTTCCGTGAACCCACAATAACCCGTCTTTACCCGGAATATTGGGCCGGAACGGGCCGTTTCAACCCTGCCCAGCGCGCCCGCGTCTTTTATTTCGCCACGATGACCATTGCTGGCCGCACCAGCCGACCGTTTAACAGATAGCCCTTTTGCACCACGGTCAACACGGTTCCGGAAGGCACCTTATCCGTCTCCTGTACGGACATCGCTTCGTGAAACTCCGGGTTGAACGATTGGCTGTGCGGCGCAATCTCTTCGATGCCGAACTTTTCCATGGCGGTCTTGAGCATCTTCAGCGTTAGATCCATACCCTCACGCACCGACACCAACGAGACCGACTCGTCTTGAGCGGCGGCCACACCCAGTTCCAGGCTGTCCTTTACCGGCAACAACTCTGCGGCGAATCGCTCCAATCCAAACTTGCGGGCATTTTCCACCTCTCTGGCTGAACGCTTGCGGAGGTTTTCGAGCTCGGCTTGAGCGCGTAGCAAGGCGTTCCAATGTTCCTCTGCTTTGCGTTTCGTATCCTCAAGCACCCGTGTTACCTCTTCCAGTGACCGTAATTTATCTTCCGCGGCTTCTGCTGGCTCCAAGGTCTCCGCGGTGGGTGCACCGGCCGCCTTGCCAGGCTCGGGCTCCGCGCCTGCCTCCCTTGGAGCTGCGGCCTCGCCCGGAGCGCTTTGCGGCACCTCTCCTTCTCCCCGCTGTTTTGCAGTCGGGTCAGCAATCGACATCTCGTCTGCGTCCTGTCGAGGGTGTTCCTGTCCACCTGTGTTCGCTACTGTCTGCTGCTCCTTAGTCATACGTCACCTTGAGAAGCTATCTGGACTTAAAGCTTGTGAATAAGCCGACTACGCCCTCCCGCTAGCGGCGTTGGGCAGTGCTCGCTCCTCGCCTATTTACCTGACAGGTTTGGTCGCTGCGCGCCCGTCCGCCTGGCTCTCGGGCGGCTCGCTACGTCTTTTCACAAACTCTTAACTAGACCAAGTGGGCGCGACTTGGCGCTTGCCTGACCTGTGATGTGAATACAGAGGCAGAGAGTTTCATGCTCCGGCCTGCGCTCTTCTCGCAAGACAGGGCCAGGCCTCTCTAATCTACCTAGGCTGTAATGCAGGATATGGGGGCTAATGGCGCTGGTTCAAGGCCGCGCCCAAAAGCTTGGCGGTAACATCAACGAGCGGAATAATCCGTTTGTAGGGCATACGGGTCGGGCCGATGACGCCAAGCACGCTGACGCATCGGCCGTCGGCCTGGTAGGGGGAGGTTATCACGCTGCAGTCGCCAAGTGACTCGTAGCCGGATTCCTCTCCGATGAATATCTGCACCCTCCGGGCCTTTAGGCACTGATCGAGCAGATGAAGTATATCGCGCTTGTGGTTAAAAGCCTCGAACAAATCGCGCAGCTTGTCAACGCCACCCAGATCGCCGTACTCCATCAGGTTTATCTGTCCCGCCACCACCATATCAGTCTCGTCACGCTCAGTCACAAAGCCTTTCTCTGCCATCTCTCTGGCCACCGCCATCATGCGATCCAGGTGCGCCTGGGTGTCCTGCATCTCCTGCAGCAGTTGCTTGCGCGCTGCCAAGAGATCTTTGCCTACAAAGGTGGCATTGAGATAGTTCGCCGCTTGCTCGAGATCGCTCGGCGTATAGGGACGGTCGGTACGAATGATGCGGTTCTGGACTTGGCGCTCGTTCACCACGAGAATCACCAGTACCCGGCGATGAGACAACGGTAGAAATTCCACCTGGCGCAAGGTCATATGTACCTGCCGTGGGAGCATCACGATGCCCACCAGGTGCGTCAGATCGGACAAGAGTTGCGAAGCGGTCTCGATGAGCACCTCGGGATCTTGGTCAGCCATGAGCCGCGATCGCAGCCGGTAGATGTCCTCTTTATGAGGTGGTTCGGTCCGCAGTAGCCCATCCACGAAAAAACGGTAACCGAGCACCGTGGGGATGCGACCGGCCGAGGTGTGCGGCGAAGCGAGGAGCCCCATTTCCTCAAGGTCCGCCATGATACTGCGCACCGTTGCAGGGCTCAGTTCGAGCCCTGATTCCTGGGCCAGAACGCGCGACCCAACCGGCTGCCCATCTCGAATGTAGCGCTCCACCAGCACCTTGAGCAGGTGTTGAGAGCGATCGTTCAAGGCAAAATCTTTGACCGTGCGGGCCATTCGCATTGTTCCACCCCAGCTGCGTCGTAGAAATTTAGCATCCTCGCTTTTCCGGCGCAAAGCGCCCCGTTCCGCTGTTGGCTAACGTGGTTTGACATGCTACCTTGACCGAGGGCAAACGACCTATGCTTGGATCGTGCGCGTGTTTCAGCGAATTGGGATTATCGTTAAGCGCGGGGACGAGCGAGTAGCGGGTACTCTGGATCGGCTCGTCGCCTACCTCCAAGCCCGGTCCATCGACATCGCCATCGAAGCGGAGAGCGCACCCCCGCGCGCCGCGACGGATATCAGCCGCGTTCCCCGGGACACCTTGGGTCGGACGTCGCAGCTTGTCATGGTCATCGGCGGCGATGGTACCTTCCTCAGCGCCGCGCGTTCGCTGGTCGATTACGATGTTCCCCTGCTTGGCATCAACGTCGCGCGTCTCGGCTTCCTCACCGATCTCAATCCTTTGGAATTGTCTGAGCCCCTCGATGCCATTCTGGCCGGTAACTTTCAGGAAGAGCGGCGTTTTTTGCTAAAGACCCGCATCGCGCGGGGAAGTACCCATGCCTTCCAGGCAACCGCGCTCAACGATGTGGTGGTACACAAGTCCAACATTGCCCGCCTCATCGAGTTCGAGACCTACATCGACACCCATCTCGTCTACCGTCAACGATCCGACGGCCTGATCGTGTCAACGCCCACCGGCTCCACCGCCTACGCCCTGGCCGGCGGCGGCCCGATCCTTCGCCCAAGTCTTGATGCCATCGTGCTGGTGCCCATCTGCCCGCACACGCTGAGCAATCGCCCCCTGGTCGTGGACATGAACAGTCGAATCGAAGTCATTCTTAACCCTAATGATCAGGCAGAAGGCCATCTAACGTGTGATGGACAGACCGCGGTGGCGCTGCTTCCCGGGGACCGGGTGATCATCGAAAAAAAACGGCGTCGGATACGCATGATCCACCCTCCCGGTTACGATTATTTCGCGACGCTCCGATCGAAACTCGGATGGAATTCCGAGGGGCAGCCGCGGTGTTGAGCCAACTTACGGTTCGTGATTTCGCTATTGTCGAGCAGCTGGAGCTGGCCCTCGGTCCGGGGTTAACCGTGCTCACCGGCGAGACCGGAGCGGGAAAATCCATCCTGGTGGATGCGCTGGCACTCGCCGTGGGGGAGCGCGCCACCGCCGGTGTCGTTCGCCCCGGCTGCGCGCGCGCTGAGGTTGCGGCCGTGTTCGATATTTCTGGCCTGCCGGCGGTGCAGCACTGGTTGCAGCGCCAAGCGCTGGAAACGCAAGACGAGGAGTGCGTGGCGCGTCGCACCGTGTCCCGGGACGGGCGGTCTCGCGCCTTCATCAACGGCCGGCCGGTCCCGCTGCAAAGCCTTCGCGATCTGGGTAACCATCTGCTGGACATCCACGGCCAGCACGCCCACCAGTCCTTGGTGAAGCCGAAGATCCAGCGTCAGATCCTGGACGCCTTTGGTGGCAGCGGCGGCTTGCTCGAAGAGGTCGCCACACTCTATCAGCGCATCGTCACTACGGAGCGCGCCATGGAGCACCTCTCCGGCCGCGTAAAGGATCGAGACTCCCACCTGGCACTGCTGCAATTTCATGCCAATGAATTGAGCGATCTGGACTTGAAGTCAGGCGAGCTCGATGCCTTGGACGAAGAGCAGCGTCGCCTCAGCCACGCGGCCGAGCTGATCGGTGTCTGCCAAGAGGCGTCGGCCGGTATCAGCGGCAACGCAGCAGAATTTTCGGTACTCGACAGCCTGCAAACAATACTGCGCCGCATGGAAGGCATCCGCACTTACGACCGCCGGCTCGATGAGATCGTTGAGCTGCTAAGCGGTGCCGCCATTCATCTGCAGGAGGGAGCGAGCGCTCTGCGCCACTACCAGCAAAGCCTCGAGACAGATCCGGAGCGCTTGCAGTGGATTGAAGAACGCCTCTCAAAGATCCACCAGCTGGCGCGCAAGCACCGCGTCCCCACCGAGGAGCTTCCCGATTTACTCGAAAAGCTGCGCGGCGAGATAGAGCAGCTCGAGGGAGGAGAAAGCCAGCTCAAGGTCCTGGCAGAGGAGCATGCCAAGCTAGTGAGCGCTTATCACCGTGGCGCCGCCGCCCTTAGCGCCAGCCGGCGACGCACCGCCGCCGAGCTCGCTAGCCAGGTCACCTCGAACATGCAGCAGCTTGGGATGCGTGGCGGGCGATTTGTCATCCTCGTTGAGCCGCTTTCCAAGCAACGCCCTTCCTCGTTCGGGCTTGACCAGGTTGAATTCACCGTCAGCGCAAATCCGGGGCAGCCGGCGCAGCCCGTGGGGCGTATCGCCTCCGGCGGGGAGCTCTCCCGTATTGCCCTTGCCATCCAGACCATTACCGCTGAAAGTGCCGCTGTGCCAACGCTTGTTTTCGACGAGGTGGATGTCGGTATCGGCGGGCGCACGGCGGAAATCGTCGGTAAGGCGTTGCGTATGCTGGGAAACAAGAGGCAAGTGCTGTGCCTCACCCACCTGCACCAGGTGGCCTCCCAGGCCCATCACCACCTCCAAGTCCACAAATCCACCGAGGCAAAGACAACCCGCGCAAGCCTCGAAATGCTCTCTGGAGAAGCCCGCGTACGGGAAATCGCCAGGATGATGGGCGGGCTGCGCATCACCGAGAGCGCCCTTGCCCACGCTCGCGAGCTCCTGGACACCGTCTGACCCGCCGCGTCGCCTTGAACCTGATGGCTGAGGGCGAGCGTCGGCCGCGAACCGGGTAACGCGCTATAATGAAGCCGCCTTGAACGGGCCCAACCAGGGTTGCACAACAGAAATCCACATCCCGCCCTAGGTGCTTCATGGGTGTGCGTGGAGTGCCACAACGATCGCTCAGTGAAGCCTGCAGAAAAGCCGCGCAATCCGCCATGAAAAAACCGCCGGTCATCATTATTTACGTTCTAACCACGATGCTTCTCGCAGCGTGCGGCGCTACTCGGATCCCCGGGGTGCATCGCATCGATATTCAGCAGGGAAACATTTTGACCCCGGATGCGGTGCGCCAGCTATCCCCTGGCATGGAAAGGCGCCAGGTCCGCTTGCTGCTCGGTACCCCACTGGTCGTCGATCCATTTGAGCCGAACCGGTGGATTTATCTTTACCTGCTGCAAGAAGCAAATGGAACGCAAACACGGCAAACGCTGTCGGTCTATTTCAAGGACGATAAACTCGCACGCGTGGCAGGCGATATCCGCGCCATCGAGGAAAATAAGGAACTTGCGGCGGGCTCACAAAGGGTCGTCAGCGTTCCAGACCAGCGCCGGGACCGTGGCTTGTTTGGATTGGTGGCCAGAGTTCTGGGGATGGCCGAACCCGACAGCCCAAGCCGTGACGATGAACCCCTGCCCCGCGTCAGAGGTGCGGCCGCCATCGAGGATCCCAACAGCAGGCTGCCAACCCCACGATGACGCAAACTCAGAGGTGGTGACGAAACCGTCGCGAGCGGGCCGAGCGCGGCGCGCAGCGGGGCCGCTTATCCAATAAAGAGCCAAGGAGCAGGCACCGGCCGCCGCTAGGAGGAGGCGCCATCGGTTTTTTCACAAGCGCTCAGTCCGACGACGACGGCTTGCTCTGGCGGGCTTTGCCTTGGGCGATCCGGCGCCGGCGCAACTCCCGTGGATCGCCGCAAAGCGGCCGGTAGATCTCGACCCGATCGTGCTCCTGCAAGGGCCGGTCAAGGGGCGTGAGCGCACCAAAGATCCCGACTTTGTTTCGCGACAGATCAATTTCCGGGAAACGCTCGAGGAGGCCCGACAATCTAACCGCCTGCTCAACCGTGGTACCGGGAGCAACAGTCAGTGGAAGCACCGCCTGTTGCTCCGGGCGAGCGTAGGCGACTTCAACGTGGATTACAGCAGAGGAAGCCATGAACTCTCGCAACACGCCGGAGCCGCCGCGCCCGCGGCCCTCAAGCCTTTCCGTACACCTGCACCGCACGCTTACAGAAGGCATCCACGAGCGTGTTGGCAATCTCACTGAAGGCGCGACCCAGCGTCGCCTCGACCAACCGATTGGAAAACTCGAACTCCAGGTTGAGGGACACCTTGCAAGCAGATTCGCCCAAGGCCTCAAAGCGCCAGATCCCCTCGAGACGCCGGAACGGCCCTTCGACCAAGTGCATCTTGATACTGCGTCCTCGATCCAGTAGGTTTCTGGTGGTAAACGACTTGCGAATGCCCGCCTTAGCAATCTCCACCGTGGCGTGATCTTCGTCTTCAGTCAGCGACTCCGAATGCGCCGCGCCGCACCACGGCAGAAATTGCGGGTAAGAAGCTACATCCGCCACCAACTCAAACATAGCCTGGGCGCTGTAGGGGACGAGGGCGCTTCTATTGATCGCGGGCACTTACTCGAGACGACTGGCGAGAGGGCAATTCAACTCATTCCTGCAGATAGCCGTATGCGTGCCGGGTGCCTACTGACCGAACACAGGCGAACCCAGTCTACGGCGGTTGCCAGCAAGCTATCATGATGGGATGCAAATCTGCAATGGGAAAGAACAAAACACAAACCGTCCCCTCCGCCAACATCGCGCTCAACAAAAAGGCGCGCCATGATTACTTTGTGGAGGAACGCCTCGAGGCGGGCCTTGCCCTCGAAGGCTGGGAGGTCAAGAGCCTCAGGGCGAAGCGCGTGCAGCTAAACGAGAGCTATGTGATCATAAAGGATGCCGAGGCCTGGCTGTTCGGGACGCATATCACCCCGTTGCCGACAGCGTCCACGCACATCCACCCGGATTCCCAGCGAACCCGCAAGCTGCTGCTTCACCGCGACGAGCTCAACCGCCTCATCGGGGCCGTGGAGCGCCGCGGCTACACGCTGATACCGCTGAGCCTCTACTGGAAGCGGGGGCGGGCAAAGCTGCAGATCGGCATGGCCAAGGGCAAGAAGCAACACGATAAGCGAGCCGCCGAAAAGGAGCGCACCTGGCAGCGGGAGAAGCAACGGCTGCTGAAACAGGGCTAGCATGGTGAAGACAATCATCTCGCCCCAGTGGACAATCCGTCGCGCTGCGGCCGGCTCACGTTGGCTAAGAACTTGCTTCGGAACTCGCCAAGCATTATCGTGTCAGCTTAAGTAGGGGGCGATCTGGTTTCGACGTGGGTGATGAAACCGGAGGTGCATGCCGAGGAGGCAGCTCTCCTCGTAAATCCAGCTGCAAAAAATTAGTTGCCAACGACGACAACTACGCACTCGCTGCTTAATACCCAGTAGGGTGCCGTCTGACTGAGGTCGTGCTTGTGCGCTCAGATCCAGGCGTCGACTCTCACAAGCTCGCGGTGAAGTGCTCCCAGCGCGGATCCGTCAAAACCTAACTGGGATCGCCGTTTGTCTTCCCTGCCCGTCGGGTAACAGGCGGTTAAATAAAAAGTGCGGGCTAAGCATGTAGAGCCAATGGCGGAGTGCTTGCGGACGCGGGTTCGATTCCCGCCGCCTCCACCAATACCAGAAGGCCAACCGTTCGCGGTTGGCCTTTTTCTTTTCGGGAAGGCGCGGGTTCGCGGGGGCTCATGCGGGTTCTTGCGGACTTCGGGCATTGGCCTACCGCGCAGTCTCAACCCGTATTTCGCTCTCTCCGGGCCATTCTTCTCTCCGGCCTCACTCACCCCGCAAGGGCGAAGTCCGCAAGTGACCAAATTTCTGCCATTGCAATTCAGGTAGTTACGCGCGGACGATTCAAGCGGTTGGATGGCAGCATTGGTAGGCGGTGGAAACCGCTCCGAATCGGCGAATGGAGAATGCGGATATC
>JAGTVB010000105.1 GCA_018224385.1 Gammaproteobacteria bacterium | reverse complement strand
CGTCAGCATCACCCTGCAGAGGTTAAAACCGCACCCAGAATCTGTAGGTAGCCAGTCGCCGTGCCACAAGGGACGTCGTGAATACATCCTTGTAGACCTGAGTCCGGCATCCATGCCGGACACACCCTTGTGGCAAGGCGACTGCCTGCCCACAGATTCTGGGTGCGGTTTTAACCTCTGAATGGTGACGCTGACGAAACGATGACCATGGCCGCTGTTCACAAGCGTTCCGGACGATTTTGTCACTACCATGCGCCGTGCGACGCTAACACTCACGACCTTTTGAAGCACTTTTTTCAGATCTGGCCGCACAAGGATGCCGTTTCTAAAGGAAACACTGAGGAAGTCGATATGCCGAGTGCGAACCACTTCACACTCTTTAAGATGGCTATTTGTATGCACAGCATGACGAACGTTCGTTTCGGCAGAAAACTTAGCCCGGGTTTCACTTTGATTGAAATCATGGTGGTGGTGGTCATCCTTGGCATCTTAGCCGCGGTGGTGGTTCCAAAGATTATGAGCCGACCAGACGAAGCGCGTGTTACCCGAGCTAAGCAAGATATTCGGGCAATAGAAGCCGCGCTTGCACTCTATCGGCTCGACAATTTCTCTTACCCCACGACTGACCATGGTTTGGAGGCGTTGATAAAACGTCCTGATGATTTGGCGCAAGGTGCCAATTGGAAGGAAGGGGGCTATCTCGAGAGGCTGCCAGCGGATCCTTGGGGACAGGGCTATCAGTATTTGCGCCCTGGCACAAAGGGCGAGTTCGATCTCTACTCGCTTGGAGCTGACGGTGTGCTTGGCGGTGAAGGGGTGGCAGCGGATATCGGTAATTGGGATCTGGACTAGCTAGCGCGCCAGGGGGGCGCTGGTGCTAACGCGCGCTCTCCTAGCGGGCACCCATCGGAGCAAGGCAGAATAAAGAATAAAGAATAATGATATTGCAGGCTCGCATCCGCGCCTTCACGCTCTTAGAAGTCGTTGTCGTGCTCGCTATTACGGCGCTCTTGTTTGGCTTCGCCGTGTTAGGAATCGGAGATGGTGGGAGAAGCCAGGTACTGGATCAGGAAGGAAAGCGTCTTAAGGCGATTTGCGAATTAGCGGCGCAAGTGGCAATGCTGCAAAGTCAGGAGATTGGAGCCGTATTCGGCGAGAACACCTATGCTTTCTTGAGCTATAGAGAAGGTCAATGGCAACCGCTGGAAGATAATAACGCGCTTCGCCGTCGGTCGTTGCCCGATGGTTTGCAGATCCACATCGCCGCCGAGGGGCGTCTGCTGATGCTTGATAAGCCGTTAGGCAAGGAGACGGGCCCACAGATTATTTTCTTCTCCAATGGAGAGATCTCACCGTTCGAAATATATCTTAGCGATGAACAGTCGGCGCGCGCTTTGCGGCTGACAGGAAGCCTTACAGGCGTGCTCGAACTTGGTGAAGCAGGGGCTGCAGCTCCCGTCACCTGAGCAAAAGCCTTTCCTTAGGGGCTTTTTTAAACAGCTATTGCCCTTGTCCTGGCGGCATCGCGCGGCAACTCAGCACAAAATAACCGGGAGCCATTCTGAACCGCGGCAAACTGGCCACCAAGCGGCGGTTATAGGTATGGGACGAGCAATCCTCATGTACTCTGCTGGCTGCTCGCCAGGGTCTTAAAACATCCTCTTAGGTGGCGTGGACGCTAAACGCTATTCAAAGGCTACGAAGTAATTCGTTGATTCCCACTTTACTGCGGGTTTTCTCGTCCACCTGCTTTACGATAACGGCGCAATAGAGGCTGTAACGTCCATCGTCAGATGGCAAGTTCCCAGATACCACGACCGAGCCTGCCGGAATTCGCCCATAGGTTATCTCTCCGGTTTGCCGATGATAGATGCGTGTGCTTTGACCCACATATACGCCCATTGAGATGACCGATCCTTGCTCCACTATCACGCCCTCGACAATCTCGGAGCGGGCGCCGATGAAGCAATCATCCTCAATGATAGTCGGAGCTGCTTGCAGCGGTTCCAGCACACCTCCGATGCCAACGCCTCCTGAGAGATGAACGTGCTTCCCGATCTGTGCGCAGGAGCCGACGGTAGCCCAGGTGTCTACCATGGTTCCGGTGTCAACATACGCCCCAATATTAATGTAAGAGGGCATAAGTACGACATCCGGCGCAATATACGCACCACGCCTGGCAGAGGCCGGTGGTACCACTCGCACTCGGTCACTCCGAAAATCTCTGGCATCGTAGCGGGCAAATTTTGAAGGTATCTTGTCGAAATAGTTTGTATATCCTCCATGCATAAGCCCGCTGTCGCTGATGCGGAAGGAAAGTAGCACCGCTTTTTTGATCCATTGGTGGACGATCCAATTTTCATCTTTCTTTTCGGCGATGCGAAGCATACCCGCATCCAGCAAGTCCATGACTTCATCCACTGCCTCTCTAATAGAGACATCGACGTTGCGCGGATCGATCTGATCGCGATTTTCGAAGGCATTTTCTATTATACTTTTTGCGTCAGTCACTTATGTAATCTCCTTCACGCTGGAGAACGGTATTACCCGTATTGGGTAGTAACAAATTCGGCAAGTCGCTCCGCCGCCTCGACACAGTCGTCCAAAGATGGAACGAGCGCTATCCGTACTCGGCGATACCCGGGGTCGTTTCCATGCGCGGTACGGGAAAGATAGGTCCCGGGCAGCACCGTAACATTCTTGTGCTCAAAGAGTTGTAGGGCAAACTGAATGTCATCGCAAGGCGTTTTGGGCCAAAGATAAAATCCGCCTGCTGGCTTGTCGAAGGGCAACACCGTTTCCAGGCGAGCTTCCATGGCCTGAAATTTATGTCGATAGCGTTCGCGATTGTCCCGTACATGGACTTCATCCTGCCATGCTGCAGCGCTGGCGGCTTGCGTGTGCAGCGGCATGGCGCAACCGTGATAGGTGCGGTAACGCAAAAAATGCTCGATGAGCGCCGGGTCTCCTGCAACAAAACCCGTTCTTAGCCCCGGTACGTTAGAACGTTTTGAGAGGCTGTGAAAAACCAGACAGCGGCGGAAGTCGAAACGGCCCAGCCGCGCTGCCGCCTCAAGCAAGCCGACCGGTGGGTGCATTTCGTCAAGGTAGATTTCTGAGTAGCATTCGTCGGCCGCAATGACGAAGTCATAGCGGTCTGAAAGCTCGATCAGTTGTTGCAAAAAAGGGAATCCTGCCACAGACCCCGTGGGATTGCCCGGCGAACACAGGTAAAAAAGCTGGCATCTCTCCCAATCCTGCCTCGATACAGCAGCGAGATCCGGCAAAAACCCGTTGACCTCAGTGCAATTAAGGTAATAAGGGGTAGCTCCAGCGAGCAGTGCAGCACCTTCGTATATCTGATAGAAAGGATTGGGCATGAACACCAGAGGCTCGCCAGTCGGGCTAATTGTGCACTGGGCGAGAGCGAATAGCGCTTCTCTGGTCCCTGCTACGGGTATCACATGGCGATTAGGATCGATCGTTTCAGCTGGTAAAGAGAAGCGCCTCGAGAGCCACTGCGCAATGGCTTCCCGAAGCTCTAAGCTTCCCTGGGTCGTCGGATAGACAGCAATGCCATCGAGGGCCACTGTCAATGCATCTTTTATGAAGTTTGGGGCAGGGTCCCTCGGTTCCCCGAGCGAGAGTGCCAGGTGCCGGTAACCCGCTGGCGCCTTGACGCCCTGTTTGAGTTGACGCAGCCGTTCGAACGGATAGGGTCGTAACTTTTGCAAATAAGGATTCATGCGTGATTGAAGGCGGTCTCAATAACTATTGTGTTTGCCATAGCGGCAGGCGAGGCGGCACAAAATCCTCATGCACTTCTGCTGTACACTCCGATTTACTCGCCCCTCCAGGGACAGCTGCCCTGTTCAAAATGGCCCCCAGGCCGTTTTGTCTCGCTACCATGCGCCTG
>JAGTVB010000104.1 GCA_018224385.1 Gammaproteobacteria bacterium | reverse complement strand
TGCGGCGGGCAAGGCGACATCGCCATCAACATACAGCACACCAAGCCCCCCAAAATTAATCATGATCTCGTGGCCAATGTCTGCGAGCGACCTTCGGTGGTGGCGCGCTGTCCGGTGGCGGCGATTCGGCCCGCCATGGTGGCCGGCAAACCCTCCCTGGAGGTGGATGAAAAGAAGTGCATCTGCTGCGGCGCCTGTTATCCGCCTTGCCCCCCCATGCAGATTAACGATCCCGAGCATTCCAAGCTGGCCATATGGGTAGGCGGCAACCATTCTAATGCACGCAGTAAGCCTTCCTTCCAAAAGCTTGTTGCCGCGGGGGTGCCGAATAATCCACCGCGCTGGCCCGAGGTGACGGCCATCGTGAAGCGTATCTTACGGGCCTACAAGCAGGATGCGCGGGACTGGGAGCGGGTCAATGACTGGATCGACCGGATCGGTTGGCCGCGCTTTTTTGAGCTGGCGGAACTGCCGTTTACGAAGTTTCATATTGATGACTGGAGAGGTGCTCGCAAGAGCCTAAATTCCTCCTCTTACATTCGGTTCTAATCGCAGGCGAACGAGAGCGGAGCTGGGGATGAAGTTCAGCGTATTGGTTAACGAAGGCCCCTATCAGCATGAGGCGTCTGATTCAGCCTATCATTTCACGAAGGCCGCATTGGAAAAGGGGCACGAGATTTTTCGTGTCTTCTTTTACCACGATGGCGTCAATAATGGCACCCGGTTGGCGACGCCGCCGCAAGACGACCGCAATATTACACAGCGCTGGTCGGCCTTGGCTGAACAGCACAATCTGGATCTGGTGGTGTGCGTCGCCGCAGCACAACGCCGGGGAATCATAGATGCGGACGAAATGAAACGCCACGGCAAGGATGCCAATAACATTGCACCGGGTTTTCGTATATCTGGGCTTGGGCAGCTCATCGAGGCCGGTATCCAGGCCGATCGGTTGATAACGTTTGGGGATTGATACGTCACTTGAGTGGCGTCGGTTCGCGCCGGTGTGAGCAAGCTGTTTGAAGGTGGTCGCGAGTGCCGGCAAGACTAAGGCGCGCAGCGGTGAGCGACCGGAGTGTACCCGGGAGTACCTGGGGGATTTTGCGCCGCCGCGCAACCCGGCTATGGCAAGCACAGTCGGTTTTTGAAACAGCTTTCGAGGGATGCCGGACCGAGCGTTGAACTGCCGGGTTTGCACATAACGCACGTGGAGTGGCAATGACAGACGAGACCATGCTGGAAGAAGACGGGCACTCGGGCGGGGTCGTCAAGAAATTTCTTTACGTCAACCGCCGAGCACCCTATGGCAGCATCTATGCCTTGGAGTCGTTGGAAGTGGTGTTGATTGGCGCGGCGTTCGAGCAGGATGTGAGCCTGCTGTTCCTGGACGACGGGGTATTTCAGCTGAAGAAGGGGCAGGACACCGCCATGACGGACATGAAGAACTTCTCTCCCACCTACCGAGCGCTTGAGATGTACGATGTGGAAAAGCTGTACGCCGATAGGGAATCGATCGAGCAGCGGGGACTGACCGAAGATGACTTGATTGTCCCGGTGGAGGTTCTGAGCCGAGATGAGATCAAGGATCTCATGGCGCAGCAGGACGTGGTCTTAAGCTTTTAGGAATGCGACAATGACCATGCTGCATATTGTAAACAAATCACCGTTTGAAAAAACTGCCCTAGACAGCTGTCTTCGCTATGCGCAGCAAGATTCGGCTGTGCTCCTCATCGAAGATGGGGTGTACGCGGCGCTACGAGGCACGAGCCTATCCGAAAAGATGCGGCGTGCTTTAGAGACGGTCAAGGTGTATGCCCTTGAGCCTGATCTGAAAACGCGAGGCATGGATCAGTCCAGGTTGCTGGATGGCGTGGAACTGGTGGATTATGGTGGATTTGTTGATTTGACAGTGGCACACGATATCGTGCAATCGTGGTTGTAAGTCTCTCGACTTAATGTTGGTTACGAGTAGATGAGGTGATGTGCAAATGAGCATTGAAGTGAACGGTAAGACGCTTCAAACGGACGAAGAAGGTTATTTGGCTGACTTGAACGATTGGGAGCCCGGTGTCGCAGAGGTCATGGCGAACGTCGATGGCTATGAGCTGACGGAGAATCACTGGGAGGTGATTAACTTCCTCCGGGAATATTATGAGGAATATCAGATTGCGCCGGCGGTTCGGGTGCTGACCAAAGCCATCGGAAAGAAACTCGGAAAAGATAAAGGCAACAGCAAATACCTTTACGAGCTTTTCCCCTATGGTCCGGCCAAACAGGCCTGCAAATATGCGGGTTTGCCAAAACCAACCGGCTGCGTATAAGTTAAGTAATGCGGCCGTAAACGCCGCGATTGAGGTGTTGGGGATGGTGAGTGAGTTTGCTCACCCCCCATAAATGAAGTCGTCATTGACTTGAGGTCACTTCGAAGGACGCACAAGCATGTCACTGCTGACTGTCGTCTATGCTGTCTTATTTTATGTGGCAACCCTCATTTTCGTCGCAGGGATTGCCCATAAAGTCTGGCAGTATGCCCGTACTCCGGCACCGTTGAAGATTCCTACGACGCCAGCCCCGACGACTAAGGGTGGGGTTGTGCTGCGCATGTTTCGCGAGGTGGTTTTTTTCGAGAGCCTGTTTAAAGGAACGAAGTGGACGTGGCTCTTTGGCTGGCTTTTTCATCTCGCGCTGTTGCTCGAGTTCATTCGCCACCTTCGCTACGTGACCTTCTGGAACGGCTTTGCGTACCTGCAACCGCTGGCTTATGCCGGGTTCATCATGCTCCTGGGGTTGGGTGGTCTTTTGGCGCGGCGTTTCCTGGTTGACCGCGTGCGTTATATTTCGGCACCGTCGGATCACCTGATGTTGGTTTTGCTGATGGCCATCGCTGGCTCCGGCCTCCTCATGACCTATGTCGAGCATACGGATATCGTGGCGCTCAAAGCGTTTATGTTGGGTTTGTTGTATTTCGATTGGCAGCCGTTGCCGACCGACGGATTGTTGCTTGTGCATCTTGGATTGGTCGTGCTGCTCATGATGATCTTCCCCTTCAGTAAGCTTTTGCACGCGCCCGGCGTGTTTTTTAGTCCGAGCCGGAATCAAGTGGATAATCCGAGGGAAAGACGCCATGTTGCCTCCTGGGCACGTGGACTGGAATCGTCGCCGACCCAGTCTTAGCAGCTGCCATTAAAAATGGCGCGGGCGCCGACAGAGCAAGGCGCACGGCGGCGAACAACCGGAGGGTGCGAGAGTACCTGAGGATCGAGCGCCGTGGCGCAGCACCGCCATGGCCAGCGCAGTAGTTTTTGACACAGAATTCTTAGTGGCGCGGTCGGTTTGTTGGGGCAGGTAACGGCAGTTCCAAAAGTGCAGCACAGGACGATCCCGCGCTGCTGCCCCGCGGGGCTAGCCGAAGTGCATGCGTTTTTACATGGCTTCTCTAAGGTCTAGCATGGTGATGGCCTGCATGCGGCGCAAGTTACCGGCGCTGGATACGTCCATGAAGCGTTCACTTTGTTCAGCCGAGGAGTGAGGAATGGCAAAGTTCGAAACCCCTGCGCTTAAAGAATATCCCGAGATACCGGTGGTCCAGCCTGGAGCCATGGCCCACAGCCGGCCGTTTGTTGCCGCAGCGGGCCATCAGGCCGCCCTAGGGTTTCCTGGCGAGCTGGTGGATGACTGGCAGGCGGTTGCCATTGCGAAGATGGGAGAGCTGCTCGGTAAATACCGTTCTTTACCGGTATTTCTGGATTCTTGCGTGAAGTGCGGGGCGTGCACCGATAAGTGTCATTACTTCCTCGGAACAGGGGATCCCAAGAATATGCCGGTCGCCCGGCAGGATCTTCTGCGCAAGGTTTACCGCCGCTATTTCACCTTTGCTGGAAAGCACTTTCCGAAGCTGGTGGGGGCCGTCGATCTCTCGAAAGAGGTTCTCGACGACTGGTACAGCTATTACCATCAATGCTCGGAGTGTCGCCGTTGCTCGGTGTTTTGTCCCTATGGGATCGATACCGCTGAGATCACCATGGCCGCCCGTGACATCCTCGATAGCGTGGGTCAGGGACAAAAGTATTCAAACGAAATCATTGGGAAGGTATTTAAGATTGGCAACAATCTCGGCCTACCCGGTCCTGCCCTCGAGGATACGTTGGAGGGCTTGGAAGAGGATGTCGAAGACGAGACGGGTGTTGCGGTGCGTTATCCGCTCGACGAAGCAGGCGCCGAAGTTCTCTTGGTTACGCCGTCGGCGGACTTTTTCGCGGAACCTCACGTCGACGGGCTGATCGGTTACGGAAAAGTTTTTCACCAGGCCGGCATTCGTTGGACCTTGAGTTCTTATGCTTCCGAAGCTGCCAATTTCGGCCTGTTTATCGGTAGCTATGAGAACATGCGCAAGGTGGCCTTGCGCATTCGCAAGGCGGCTTTGGATCTTGGTGTCAAGCGTATCGTGTTTGGTGAGTGCGGGCACGCTTGGCGTGTTGCCTACAGTTTCCTCAACACGCTGGCCGGTCCCTTTGATTTCCTTGATCCCCGGTATCCCGTGCCGCAACACATCATTGAGGTAACCCACGATCTCATTCAGCGGGGCGCGTTGACGTTGGACAAATCGGCCAATGACGACCTGCGCGTGACGTACCACGATTCCTGCAACGTGGCCCGCGCTTCGCGCATGGGTACGATGCCCGGCGGACAGTTCGTATTGCCTCGGGAAGTCATCAAAGCCTGCTGCAATCATTTTTACGATATGTCCCCCGACACCATCCATGAGAGCACCTTCTGTTGTGGTGGTGGCGGCGGCTTGCTTACCGACGATCTCATGGAACTTCGGGTAAAAGGGGCCTTGCCGCGCATGCAGGCGTTAAAAGAGGTCGTGGACAAACACGGCGTGACGCACATGGCGGCGATTTGTGCGATCTGCAAGAGCCAGTTTTCCAAGGTTCTGCCCTACTACGGATTCACCAGGGACCAGATCGTCAGCGTTCATCAGCTGGTGAGCAACGCCATCGTGCTGGGGAGCAAGCAGTAGGGGGTTAGAAGCTGTTTCAGGAATGGCGCGAGCCCTGGAGTCGCAAGGCGCACGGGAGCGAGACAAAATCACCAGGAGCGATTTTGGACAACCTCACGCGTGGCCCCAAAGGGGCGAGCCCCCGTGTCCAAACAGTATCCTAGTGTCCCGCGAGGCAGTAAGGGCAGCGCATATAGGATTCTATGTCGATTCGTCAATAGGAGAGTTCAGCATGGCGACGCCGTGGAGTAAGACATATAAAGGTGAAGGCCATACCTTTAGAAAATATAAGGAAGGGGATCATGTTTGGTCGAACCTGGGAACGAAAATCTTCGAAGGTGACCATACCCACAAGTGCCCCACCTATGTACATCGCACGCCTCCCTGCCAGGGAAGCTGCCCCTCGGGTGAGGACATCCGCGGCTGGCTGCAGATTGTTCGTGGCATCGAGAAGCCGCCGGCGGATATGAGCTGGCAGGAGTATGCGTTTCGGCGTTCCACCGATGCGAATCCGTTTCCCTCGCAGATGGGCCGCGTGTGTCCGGCGCCCTGCGAAGACGGCTGTAACCGGAACGAGGTCGAGGACTTCGTGGGTATCAACGCCGTCGAGCAATTTCTCGGCGATTTCGCCACCAGCCAAGGGTTTAAGTTTGAGGCACCGAGCCAGCTGTCGGGCAAGCGGGTTGCCATCATAGGTGGAGGACCCGCGGGGCTCGCAGCAGCCTATCAACTGCGCCGTAAGGGTCACGCGAGCACCATCTTTGAAGAGCACGAAGAGCTGGGGGGAATGATGCGCTACGGGATCCCAGGCTATCGGACGCCGCGCCAGCAGCTGGATGCCGAGATCAACCGCATTCTTGAGATGGGCGACATCGAGGTGCGTAACAATACCCGCATCGGCCGAGACATCACTGTCGATGAGCTGGAAAACACCTATGACGCGGTTCTCTGGGCGGTGGGCTGCCAGGCTGGTCGCGCCCTTCCGGTGCCGGGCGGCGATGCCCCGAACTGTGTGAGTGGGGTCAAGTTTCTGGAGGCCTTCAATACCGGGCGTCTCCGAGTGAGCGCAGAAAAGGTCGTCTGTGTGGGGGGTGGCGATACTTCCATCGACGTCGTGTCGGTAGCCCGGCGACTCGGACATATCAAGAGCAACAATCCCAAGGAGCGTCCAGAGCTGGTGGTGCATGGATTTACGGCGCAGGATGCGGCTCAGGTGGCCGCCCGCGAGGGCGCTCAGGTGACGCTGACGGCGTTGTTCCAGCGCGAGGAGATGACGGCTGCCGAGCACGAGGTGAATGACGCCTTGAAGGAGGGCGTTACCATCCTCAACGGGGTGCTGCCGGTTGAGGTGCTGCTGACCGAAGATGGGCGCGCCTGCGGGCTGAAGATGGTCGAGTGCGAACTGATTGATGGCAGGCCATCGCCGAAGGAGGGGACCGAGTTTCAGCTTGACTGTGATCTCGTCGTTTCGGCCATTGGACAAGGTGGCGATCTCGCCGGGCTCGAAGTGATGGACAATGGCCGGGGACTTATCGACGCGGATAATTTCTACCAGGTACCCGGGAAGCCAGGCCATTTCGTGGCGGGCGATATTATCCGACCTCACTTGCTGACCACCGCCATCGGCCAAGCGTCCATTGCGTCGGAAAGCATTGACCAGTATTTCAAGGGCGAGCAGCAGAAACGGCGCCCAAAGGTCGACGTGCATCATTTTGACCTGATGAACAAGCTGCGCGAAAGCAAGCTGGAGCCCGAGGAGTACGATCACCAACAGAAGTGGGGAACAGCCGCCGCGAAGTTTGCGATCCATAACTTCGAGGACCGCTCATCCCATGAGATCGTGCATGCCGATGAGCTGTATCTCGGTCACTTTGCCTACACGCCGCGCAACAAGCGCGGAGAAAAGGTACCGACCTCGGAACAAGTTCTTGGCCACTTTGAGGAGCGGGTGATTGGGCTCTCCGAAGAGCAGGCGGTGGGAGAGGCCAAACGCTGTATGAGCTGCGGCATGTGCTTTGAGTGTGACAATTGCGTCATTTATTGCCCGCAGGATGCGGTATTCCGGGTCAAGAAGACCGAGAGCACGACGGGCCGTTACGTGGACACGGACTACACGCGGTGCATCGGCTGTCACATTTGTGCCGATGTCTGTCCGACGGGCTATATTGATATGGGTCTCGGGGAATAGGTGCCAAGCATGCGTGCCATAGCGGCTTTCCAAAGGCGGGTGCTGTTGGCGGTTATACTGGCATTGCTGGCGGGAGCCGTGGTGGCCGCTGAGGGTGGGGTTCCGTTGCCGGTAATCCCAAAGGGAAAGGGAGAGCAATGTGTGGAACCGACGCCGGTAATACGACGCGATCACATGGTCTTCTTGCTCCACCAGCGCGATGAGACGATGCACCAGGGGGTAAGGAGCAAGCGTCACAGTCTCAAGGAATGTATTGAATGTCACGTCGCCGTTGATCGCGAGGGACGCACCATTCCGGTCAATGCGCCGGGGCAGTTCTGTGCTGAATGCCATAGCTATGCCGGCGTGGGTATCGATTGTTTCCAGTGTCATGCGGCAACGCCGGATAGTGGTAGCCGGCCGCCGGCATCCGCTGTACACGCTTCTTCGGAGCTCCACGGGGGAGCGCCGCATGCGGGATTCGGCGGCGCGCTGATGGGCCCCAGGTTGGCGAGCGCAGGGGAAGGCAGCAAATGACCAAAGCATGCGAGAGCGCTACAAGGCCTCGACCGACTGAAAACCACCGCCCCGATCGCCGCCGATTCCTTGGCGGCGCGGCGTGTGCCGGGGCATTGACGCTGGTTCCGGGAGTGGCGTTTATCAGCCTCGCCGGGGCGCGGTCATCCGAGCAGCCGGTTAGCGATGAGCATCGCTGGGGGATGCTCATCGATGCCAACAAGTGCGCCGAGGGCTGCGATGCCTGCGTGCGCGGTTGCGTGGAGGAACACGGCCTTTGGGGGCATGACCGGCCCGAGACCGATGCGCAGTGGATCCGCAAGGTCACGGTGCGTGACAAGCAAACCGGACACGTCACTTCGCTCCCCTTGATGTGCCAGCACTGCCAGTACCCGCCCTGCGTCGATGTCTGTCCCACGGGAGCATCCTTTCGGCGTGCGGATGGCATCGTATTGGTGGACAAGCACACCTGCATCGGATGCCGCTACTGCATGATGGCCTGCCCGTACAAGGCGCGCTCGTTTATTCATGAGGCACTTGACCAGCAAAAACCCTATGCGCCACGCGGCAAGGGAACAGTTGAAAGTTGCACCTTGTGCGTCCATCGCGTGGATGCAGGCGGTGAGCGGATCCCCGCGTGCGCGGAAGCGTGCAATGCCGAAGGGCATCGAGCCATGCTGTTTGGGGATCTCAACGATCCTGAAAGCGAGCTGTCGCAGTCACTTACCCAGTACGCAAGCGAGGAGCTGCGCGCCGATCTGGGACTGCGGCTGGGCATTCGCTATCGCGGGCTGTAGTAGCGCGTACGGCAACGACGGGGCGCGTGGTGGGAACAATGTTCCTGCAGAGTCTCGACCGGATTGACTAGCAGAGCGTGACAGAGAGATGGAGAGAACCGATTACCTTGAGATCGACGGGAGCAGCCCAATCTATTATGCGCTCCTCGCGGTTCTTGGGCTGTTCGTTATGATCGGCTTGGGGGCCGCTTACTACATGGAGCACCACGGCCACCATGTCACCGGCATGACCAACCAGATCGTCTGGGGTACACCGCATATCTTTGCCGTCTTCCTGATCGTGGCCGCTTCCGGAGCCTTGAATGTCGCTTCAATTGCCTCGGTTTTTGGGCGCGCGCCCTATAAGCCGCTGTCACGGCTCTCGGGTCTCTTGGCCTTGGCACTGCTGATGGGGGGGTTGGCCATCTTGGTGCTCGACTTGGGCCGCCCCGACCGGTTAATTGTCGCGATGACGACCTATAACTTCAAATCCATCTTTGCTTGGAATATCTTTCTCTATACCGGCTTCATGGTCATCGTCATGGTGTATTTGTGGATGATGATGGAGCGGCGCATGAACCCCTACAGCAAGCCCGTGGGACTGTTTGCCTTTGTCTGGCGTCTTGTGCTCACCACCGGTACCGGCTCCATATTCGGATTTCTCGTGGCGCGGCAAGCCTATGATGCGGCCATCATGGCGCCGATGTTCATCGTGATGTCATTTTCCTATGGGCTTGCCATCTTTATCTTGGTGCTCATGGTGAGTTACTGGGGGACCGGACGGCCCCTCGGAGACGCACTTTTGCGGCGGCTTAAGAATCTCCTCGGAGTGTTTGTTGCTGGGGTTCTCTACTTTGTGCTGGCTTACCATCTGACCAATCTCTACATGACCGAGCACCACGGTGTCGAGCGTTTTATCCTCACAGATGGCGGGCCCCTTACCGTGGCGTTCTGGCTCGGGCAGATCATCATGGGTTCTTTGTTGCCGCTGGCCGTGTTCTATCATCCGGCCACGGGTAGCTCAAGAACCTGGATTGCCGTGGGTGCAGTGCTGGTCATCCTGGGAGGCTTTGCCCAGATGTATGTGACCATCATCGGTGGGCAGGCTTATCCCCTTGTGATTTTCCCGGGGAAGGAAGTTTTGAGCAGCGGTTTTTATGATGGTGTGGTAGCCCAGTACGCTCCGAGTCTGTGGGAAATGTTGCTGGGCTTTGGGGGCACGGCGCTGGCGTTTATCATTGTGGCGCTGGCAGTGAAATTACTGCGCTTCTTACCGGCCAGCCTCAGTGACGACGTGGTCATGCCCGAGGCCGGCTTGGCGTCTGCTTCTGATGAGGGCGCCGTAAGGGCCACCGGGTAACTTTCGCCGTTCGCCTTTTCACTCGCGATCGCGTCGCAGCGGGCGTGAATTCTTTGAGCACCTCAACAGTGCCTGCAGCGTATGATCTCGGTCTACCTCACGGCTACTCACAAGTCTTCCGGCAAGACCGTGATTGCCCTTGGCCTCTGCCGGGCGCTGGTTAAACGCGGTATCGCCGTCCAGCCTTTTAAGAAAGGTCCCGATTATATCGATCCCATCTGGCTTGGCATGGCGGCGCGTCGCGATTGCCATAATCTTGACTTCCACACCATGGATCAACACGAGATCCGCCGTACCTTCGAGCGCTACGCGACAACCGCGGATGTGTCGCTGGTGGAGGGCAACAAGGGACTGTACGATGGAGTCGAGACGCTGGGCAGTGATAGCAACGCGGCCTTGGCCAAGCTGCTCGTTGTCCCGGTGGTGCTGGTGGTTGACTGCTCAGGCATGACCCGCGGCATTGCGCCGTTGCTGCTTGGTTATCGACAGTTTGATGCCCAGCTGCCATTTGCCGGGGTAATTCTGAATCGGGTAGCGGGATCACGCCACGAAGGAAAGCTGCGTGCCGCTATCGAACACTATACGGATTTCCGGGTGCTGGGAGCTGTTGCCCGTGATAAGCGCCTGGCGATTGTCGAGCGCCATCTTGGGCTGATACCGGGCAACGAGCTGGGTAGCGCAGAAGGTCTGATTGAGACGATTGCCTGCGCGGTGGGTCAACAAGTGGATCTTGAGGGGCTCGGTGCGTTGGCCGCACGGGGCAGTAGACGGAAATGGCTGGCGGGTGAGCAAGCATCTCAGGCACCGCCGAGGTCTAGGGTGCGAATCGGTATCGCCCGTGATGCCGCGTTTGGGTTCTATTATCCTGGCGATCTTGAGGCCTTGACGGCAACGGGCGCCGAGCTGGTGCCCATCAATACGCTGCGCGACACCGAGCTTACGCGGCTCGATGGCCTGTTCATCGGTGGCGGCTTTCCAGAGACCCAAATGCAAGCGCTGGAAGCGAATCACCGGCTACGGCGCGCCATTAGAGAGGCGGTTGAGGGTGGTCTGCCCGTGTATGCTGAGTGTGGCGGGCTGATGTACCTTTCGCGCAGTATACGCTGGTCCGATCGACGCTGCGAGATGGTCGGCGCGATCCCCGCCGATACCGAGATGTGCGATCATCCCCAGGGACGCGGCTACGTGCGGCTGCGCGAAACGGGGCAAGGTCTGTGGCCGCTGCGTACAGGAGAGGGAACGCTCGCTGAGTTTCCCGCCCATGAATTTCACTATTCTAAGCTGGTCAATTACGAAGGGTTTCGTTATGCCTACGACGTAGCGCGTGGTCACGGCGTCGACGGCCAACACGACGGCATCGTAATCGGGAACATGCTGGCCAGCTTTTCTCATTTGCGCGATGTGGCCGCCAATCATTGGGCTGAGCGTTTCGTGGGTTTTGTCCGCGCGCGTCGTGGCGCTCTCCGGTGCGTTCCCTCGTTGTGAGCCCAGAGTTAGGGTTTGGGCCAACAAGTGCAATCCCCTGGCGATCTTCGCCCGGGCAGGAGTGGATAAATGTTTACATTAACCCCACAGGCGGCCATCCAGGTGCGGCGCTCTCTACAGCAGGGCGACCACGGCGGATTGGCGCTACGCATTGCGGCGAGCCGGATGCCAGACGGTGGCATCGACTATCGCATGGGCTTTGATGAAATCGGTGAACAGGATACTCACGTGACCTCCGAAGGTATCGATATCGTCATTGCAAAACAGGATCTGGTGCTGCTCAATGGCGCCGTGATGGATTTTGTCGAGATCGAGCCGGGTCAGTTTCAGTTCATTTTCATGAATCCAAACGATAGCCACTACACTCCGCCCGACCAACCCTAAGCTGGCATTCACCTTATCCCAACAGATGCCCCTTGCTGCCAGGGATCTGAGCCATGGGCGCCTGCGGGCCTTGTTGGCGCGCCTGATTTCGCCTATCGATGATTGGGGTGAGCAGAGTAGCCGCAGGCGAGCGGGCTCGTTGGTGGTGCTGTTTCTGCTGGTGGCAGTTGCTTTTTTTCTCGCGGTTGGCGTTGCCTTGGGATTGGCCCTGGAGAGCGCGCACTCGCCGAAATTGCTGTGGGCCTTGGTAACGTTGCTTCTCCTTGGCTCGCTCGGCATCGGCGCCCTTATGTACCAAGTGCGTTACCATCTTTTCGAGCCGTTAGGCGATCTGCGCCGCTGGGCGCTGAGCATGTGTAACGGCGACCTTTCGGCCCGTATACCGCTGGTCGGCCAACGTAGGGATTTCGCCAGGCTTGCTGTCCACATCAATCGCTTGAGCGATGCACTGGAAGCGTTGGCCAATGAAATGGATGATCTGGTGTGCAGCCAGACGGAGCGGTTACAGGAAAAGAATCGCTCTTTGGAGATACTCTATGACATCGCCGCGACCGTTAACGCGTCGCGGGAGCTCGATGATCTGCTCGAGCGCACCGCGAGAAAGCTCATGGAGGTTGTCGGTGCCTGCGGTGCGACGGTGAAATTGCGGACCAACGAGGGACAAATGCGGCTTTCAAAGGTGATTGGCTTTGAGCAAGCGCCGAACGCGCTGGCGCTGCAATCCCGGTTGGACGGAAACGCGTTCTCGGAGATCGAATGGCTCCATGATAAGCAACCGGTACCGGAGGAGGTGCTCGTCGCGAACTCCGAGATTGCCGGACGGGGTATGGGGCTCATCTCCATTCCGCTGCGCTATCAAAGCCAGACACTGGGTATCTTTACGCTCCTTACGCCGACTCCGGAGGTGGCCGAAAATGCCGAGATCCATCGACTGCTGGTGAGTGTTGGCAAACACGTTGGCATGGCCGTTGAGAAAGGCCGACTCGACAAGGAAGGACAGCACTTATCGATCATGCGCGAGCGGACGACGCTCGCCCATGAGCTGCACGATTCCCTCGCGCAGACACTGGTGAGCCTTCGCTTCCAAGTTAAGATGCTGAAGGAAACCCTGGAGAGCAACGGCATGTCAGCGGATGCGCGGCGGGAGCTCGGCCGTATCCAGAACAGTCTGGATGAGGCCCATACGGAGTTGCGCGAGTTGTTGACCAACTTTCGTGGCCCCATCGACGCGCGGGGCTTATTACCGGCGATGGAGGAACTGATCGCGCGCTTTCGCCGCGAGAGCGGAATCGCCACCTACCTGCAGAACGAATGTGCCGAGCTGAAGTTGTCGGCCGTGGCGGCGTTACAAGTGCAGCGCATCGTGAGTGAAATTTTGACCAATATTCACAAGCACAGCCGTGCCCAGACAGTGCGCATCTTGTTACGCTGTGACGACGCAGGAAACTGTCGGCTTCTCATCGAGGACGACGGAATCGGAATGAGCTACGCTCCCTCGCAGACCCGCAAGGCGGGCGAACAATTAGGGCTAGCCATCATGCAAGAGCGGGCGCGCCGGCTTGGCGGAGAGCTGCACATCGAGAGTGAGCCGGGGGAAGGAACGCAGGTTCTCTTGACTTTTCGCAACGAACCGGCACCGGGGGAGAGCGCAGCAGGCCGTTGAGGGCCGGCGCGACCGCTTGCCCATCCGCCACTGCTCCAGGCTGAGGCTACGGTTGCAATTTATTGA
Source organism: Gammaproteobacteria bacterium (assembly GCA_018224385.1). Lineage (GTDB taxonomy): Bacteria > Pseudomonadota > Gammaproteobacteria > HK1 > HK1 > JAGTVB01. The sequence continues at coordinate 1,069 of JAGTVB010000104.1, read as the reverse complement.
GCCGGGGGAGAACGTACCTTTGCCTGCAGCCTGCGCTGATAGGATATTTTTTAGACGCTCTTTGCTATGCGGATATTACTGATCGATGACCACACGCTGTTTCGCATGGGGCTGGAGGAATTGCTCGAGCGCCGGGGAATAGAGGTGGCCGCTTCAGTTGGGGACGGGTACGAGGGCTGCCGCTTGGCGGCGGAGCTCAATCCCGACGTCATTCTGTTGGATTTGCGCATGCCCGATATGGATGGACTCGCGGTATTGAATAGGTTGCGCACGATGGGCCTCACCATTCCCGTGGTCATGCTTACCACGAGCAGCGAGGAACGGGACTTGGTGCAGTCCCTGCGCAGCGGTGCCAAAGGTTATTTGCTAAAGGACATGGAGCCCGACGCGCTGCTCAGTTCGCTGCGGGAAATTTTGTTAGGGAAGACGGTGGTGGCCTCGGATATGACCGCAGTGCTGGCCAGAGTCGTACAGGGCGACGTCTCCGCAGTGCGTTTACAGTCCGGTTTCGGGGAGTTGACTCCGCGGGAAATGGAGATCTTGTGCCATTTGGCGGAGGGTCAGAGCAACAAAGTGATCGCTCGAGAGCTGGGGATCTCCGACGGTACGGTGAAGCTGCACGTGAAATCGATACTCCGTAAGCTGCGCGTGCATTCTCGAGTGGAGGCTGCCGTACTCGCGGTCGAGCAGGGGCTTTGTCACAAGGTGTCGACGCCATGAAACGTTTCAGCCAACTTGTTGAAGAATGCCGACAGCGGGTCGCCGAGCTCTATCCCTGGGATCTCGCGCAGCATCTGAAATCGTCCGATCCGCCGCTGCTGCTGGATGTACGCGAACCCTACGAGTTCGACGCCATGCACATTGAAGGATCGTTGCAGGTGCCGAAAGGTATTTTGGAATCCGCCTGTGAGTGGGGCTATGAAGAAACGATACCGGAACTTGTGGCAGCACGGGATCGGGAGGTGGTGGTGATCTGCCGCTCCGGGAATCGCAGCTTGCTGGCGGCCGATGTGCTCCTGTCGCTAGGCTATTCCAGGGTGGTCTCGCTGCGAACCGGGCTTCGAGGCTG
>JAGTVB010000103.1 GCA_018224385.1 Gammaproteobacteria bacterium | reverse complement strand
TGATGTCGAAAGGTAAAGTATAACGAACATAGGAGCTGGAAACTATGCTGCCAATCTTCGACTCGCTGGCTGCCACTAACCGACAGAAAAAGTCTATCGCGGGTGGCGTAATGCAAGCCCTAGCCAAAGAACCTCACCAGCGGCCTTGGTAATCTTCGCCAGCCGCCCTCTTTGACAACAAGGAACCTTCGCCCTCAAAGTCAAGCAGAACCAGGAACCCGTTTTCGGCGCGTCAGTCCCGCAAAGGGCGAATGCCCGCGGCGGATGAGGTCCTCTAAAACCGGCGCGCATTAACAGGGTCTATTACTTGCACCCTAAATAGAGGGAAATAGAATCGGAGAGTCATGGACATGGATGGAGCAGTATTAGTCACCGGCGGTGCGGGCTACATTGGCAGCCACGTGGTGCGCCATCTCGGCGAGGCCGGTTACTCGGTTGTGGTTCTCGATAATCTCTCCAAGGGATTTCGCGAGGCCGTGCTGTACGGCGAGCTCGTGGTGGGGGATACCGGCGATAGGCAATTGGTCGGGCAATTACTCAGGGACTATTCCATAAAGTCAGTCCTGCATTTTGCCGCGCTCACAGTCGTTCCGGAGTCGGTTGCCAAGCCGCTTTACTACTACGGCAACAACACCTGCAGCACCCGGAGTCTTTTGGCTTGCTGCCAAGAAGCCGGCGTTGCGCATTTTGTCTTTTCGTCCACCGCCGCGGTTTATGGCATCCCTCCGGAGGGTTTGGCGAGCGAAGATTCCCCGACCGCGCCGATCAATCCGTACGGCACTTCGAAGCTCATGAGCGAGTGGATGCTTCGAGATCTTGCTGCCGCGAGCCCGCTGCGACACATCACACTGCGCTACTTCAACGTTGCCGGTTGCGATCCTCAGACACGCATCGGCCAGTCTACGCCAAATGCCACCCTTTTGATCAAGGTCGCCTGTGAGGCCGCCGTGGGAAAACGCGAGTCGATTTCCATTTTCGGTACCGACTATGCCACCACCGATGGTACCGGGGTGCGCGACTATATTCATGTCGAAGACCTTGCCGACGCCCATTTGAAGGCGCTTCGGTATCTCGAGGAAGGGGGCAATTCAACGACATTGAACTGCGGCTACGGCCATGGGTACACCGTTCGGGAGGTACTGAGCGCCGTGGAACGGATCCATGGCAAGCCTCTCTCGATCCGAGAAGAGGCCCGCCGACCCGGAGATCCACCCACCCTAGTCGCCCATGCGCAGCGAATTCGAGAGGTTCTTGGATGGCAGCCGCGCTACGATGATCTTGATTTCATCGTGCGCACGTCGCTCGACTGGGAGAAGAAGCTACGGGCACGTCTCGGAAGGGGTTGGCAGTCGAACGAAGCGTAAATTGGAGCTACTCTGCGGCTTCTTCCAGTACGAGCCGCCCGGTTACAACCCCGGGCTGCTCGCCGCGGTGAAGACTCACGCCGGTGGCTTGCACACCCCAGGCCGTCTCTAGCTCCTGCAGCCAAGGCAGCAGACTGTCAAAGTTCACCTCCTTGAGCCAAACCTTGACGGCATGCTCGCCTTCCGGTTCCAGGCGGTTGAGCCCACTGGCTAGCGTGGCACGCGCCGTCCGGTCAACCAGCGCGAGTAACGACTCATCCGTGCGTTCTTGGGGCGTCGGGCGATCCTCCCCGCGCAGCTGCCGCACCTCTTCGACAGCCCGTTGCATCCTAACCAATGCCTCAATCCGCTCTGCGAGATGCGTACGAAGTCGATCTTGCTCGGCGTTCACCGGTTGCCAGTAAAACAGGTAGAGCGAGAGACCGACGACGGTCAGTGCAGCGATGATGACCGCCAGTTGCTCGCGGCGCGTCAATTTTCCCAGCCACGTCTTCATGATGAGGAACGTTCGATACGGATGCGGCTGCGCACCGCATCATCGGCAGCCGTTGCGGAAATGATCTCTATGGTGAGCTTAGGCTGTGCGCGCAGCGTACGCTTGAGCTCATCGAGCGCTTGCACGTCTTGTACGATCAGATCCAGATCGAGACGGCCGCTCTGATAATCCAGGCTTTCCACCTGCACACCAGCAAGCATATTGAGCGATGCCCCTCCCTCCGCCAGCAACGCGAGGAAGTCGCCGCTCGCGCCGTTGTGGCGCATCCGCAATGCGTGTAACTGCTGCTCCATCTGCGCTACCGGATTGATGATGCGCTGCGTTTCCGGAAATGTTTTGCGAAACAGCACCTCGAGGCGCGCGTCGGCCTCTTGGGTCGCCGCTCGCAGCCGGAGTCGCTCATTGGTCTCGTTGACGCCCAGAGCGATTAACAGCAGCAGCCCTAATGCTGCACTCAGACGCCAGACCATCCACCGGTTCTTGGCCTCTCCGCGGGGAGCATAGGCCCCCTGCAAAAGATTGAGCCCTGAGGGTAGGTGCTTGTATGCCCATAGCTTGGTCAGCTCGCCGTCTTCGATGCGCTGGCTGGTAACCGGCGGCGCCGCCGTGCTGAAACCTAGCGTGATGAGCTCCTCGACCTCGTTTTCCGCTATGTTGTAAAGATGTAACTGCGCCGGCGGCTGCTCCTTCGCTTCCAAGAGCGCGGCGTCAAGACAGCCCTGCAAGGCGCCCAACTCAATACTGAAACCCGAACGGCCCCCGGTGCGCACCAGCGCCAAGCGCTCATCGGCCACGAGCGACCACGTGTTCGGTAACCAAGGAACAGCGAGCACATCGGGAATCAAAGCGTCTGGCTCGATACCGGCTGACCGCAGGCACTGCAGCCAGGCATCCAACGTGCTGCGAGCCACTACGGCAACGGCTATCCCGTCCCCTTGCAAGGCGAAGGCAAAATGCAGTGCCTCGACATCGTCGGCCACGTCTTCCTCCAGCGCATAGGGGATGGCTTTGGCGAGACGTGAGGCATTCGTTTTCGGAAGTTGTACCCGTGTGAGCAAGACTTCGGTACTCGGCACTAGGACCTGCACCGACTTCCCGCTCGACAATGCTGTCAGATCAGCGCCTTCCAAGGGCCCGAAAACTGTCTTCTGATCGACAGTGTCCTGTTGAATCACAGTGTAAACCAGCTCATCCACGCTCCCATGAAGACGAATCAATAAAGGCGTTTCCATATTACTCGCCCGCCTCGCTTCTCAGGATTACCCTCGGCAATCCACTGGCGGATCGCTGGAGAAGGCTCGTTAGCTGCACCCGTGCTCGAGGGAGGCTAACATCGGCACGTGCCTGAAAGTAGTCACTGGTCACGGCCAGACCCAGTGCATTTCCCGTTCGTCCAAGAAAAGAGACCTCTGCAAGAAATTCTTCAACGCTGGCAAAACCTGTCTTCTCGCGGGCGCCAGCCAGTGATTTGGCTTCCCCCTCACTGAGACCGGGAATGATACTCATGACTACAGGGATCGGGGCGGTGTTGACATTTACCGACGTTGCAACTGGCAAAACGGTGACATAAGGTGCCACGGCCTGATACAGCTCGTTCGTAACCCCTTTGACGAGGCGCAGCTCAGTCACGCTGACCAGCATGCCATTGGCAGCGCGGTACGGCGGTTTTTCACCCAGGTACGCCTCGTCCTCCGCACCGTGGGGATTGCGCATCTCGCTGTCCGCATCGAGCCAGTCTGCCAGTGCATCGGCAATGGCCAGCGGAGCGCCGATGACACCGAGCAACCGCTCGAATCTTTCCTTGGCGATTGCACCGTTCTCCCCAGACTGCGCTAAGTTGTTCAGGTTGAGACGCCCCTGCATATCCACGGTATATCCGGATACCGCTCCGCCATCGATCGCGACGGGATCAAGTTTGGTTGCCCATGGTTCGTGCAGATGATCGGTATTACTGGTCTTACGATCCGCTGCCAGTAACCCGGCGGCCCATATCTCGACGCCTAGCCCATACTGATAGCCTTGCTCGCTGTTGAGCAAATTTTCGGTACGGGCAACGTCGATCTGTTGCCGGGACAGCAGCGCTGCCGCGGCGGTGGTGGTGAGCGCGACCACGAGCAAGGCAGTGATCAAGGCGATACCCGCCTGGCTTTGGAGGCGCACACTGCTGCCTGGTGAAACCGGCATTTCTTGGCTGCCCGCCGACGCTCGCCGGGCGGGGCTACTTGCTCGCTGCACTGGGTTGCGTCTGGCCACTGGCAGCCAAGCAAAAAAGCCTTAACAGTTCCCCCCTGCCTTCGAGCTTCAAGGTAAGTTCCACTGCCAGAGGCAATTCGGGGTTGTCGGTTTCCTCGGGCGGCCATGCCGCATGCCACGCCCGGCGCTGATCGAGGAATCGTAGACGCATCGCCTCCACCCCGCCGAGCAGCGGTGCGTCGACCGTACCGGTGTCCTCCACCCGGTCGAGCGCGTCCCAGGCCACGCGGTACAACGTCTGGTCATGCCATCGGTAGGCCACCCGTTGCAAGGTGCTGCGTTTCATCCCCCGAGGGTTGGACCAGCCTGCCCGCGTGAGGGCCAATAACTCGCCATCCTCGCCGTTACCGCTATTCCCGGCAAAGGGCGGCAATGGTGCGCCGGCTTCGTCGCGAACAGCCCTGATCACCGCCTGTTCGATATCTCGGCGCAGCAAGGAAAATGCGCTCTGAAGCTGAGCGAGGGCCTGGAGGCGCGTATCGAGAAGCTGCTTGGATTCGAGCACGGTGCGTAGGCCCCCATAGGCCATGGCCGCCATGACGGCAAACACACTGATAGCAATGAGCAGCTCCAGCAATGTAAAGCCGCTGTAAGTGGTTCTGACGACGCGTCGCGTCAACGGCAAATGGCTGCCCGCGCCGTAAACGACGGGGATCATTTCACTGCCGGCAGAAAAGCGATTCGAGTGATCAATGGCCCACCCTCTCCTGGCGGGCGGCGGATCTCAATCTGCAGGCGCCGCGTCGCTGCATCGGGAGTGGCGCTGAGCACTGTGGTCCAATGCCAATCCTGGCCAGCGAATTGGGTGCTGCCGCCCTGGCTGCCGACAGAGGGCAAAGTCGCGCTGAGTCGTTGCTCAGCGATCTTGTTCAATGCCAGCCAGTGTGCGAGGGTTTGCTCCTCGATATAAGCGGTAGTGCGCGCCCCATCGCTGACTGCCTTGATGGCTGCTCCCAGGGCGATGGCCAGCACCGTCATTGCCGTGAGTACTTCCAATAAGGTAAAACCGCAAGCGCGCTGCCCCGGCAAGCGGCTTGGTGACCCCAACCTGTGTCTCATTCGTCTGCCAAACGTTCTAAGGGTGGGACTATTTCACGAGCTGATTGAGCTCGAAGATGGGCAGCAGGATCGCCAATACGATGACCAACACAACACTGCCCATGAGCAGGATAAGCAACGGTTCGAACAATCCCAGGAGAACCATAAGCAGCGTTTCCATTTCGCGATCCTGACTCGCAGCGGCCCGCTGCAGCATCTGATCCAATTCTCCACTGGCTTCTCCGCTGGCGACCAGCTGGATAGCGATCGGAGGGAAGTAGCCGCCACGCTCCAAAGCCGCGCGTAAGCTACTGCCTTCACGGACTTTTCGGGCGGCGTCTTCAACGATGCGGCGCATCGGCAGATTGGAGACCACGCTGGCGGCAATGCGCAACGCTTCCAGCATGGGCACCGCACTTGCCGTCAGCATGCCGAGCGTCCCCAAAAAGCGGGCTGCATTCATGCCGCGAATGATCCGTGATACCAACGGCAATTCGAGCAAAGCGCGATGGGCCTTGAGCCTTATCTCTTGCACTCGAAGCAGATAGCGGAATCCGACCACGATAGCGATGATCCCAATCAAGAGCCAAACCCCGCCCTGTCGCAAGAAACCGCTGACCGCGATGAGCGCCCGCGTAAGCCAGGGGAGCTCTTGCCCGATGCTCACGAACACCTGCACCACCTCGGGCACCACATAACCGAGCAAGCCAGCAACCGCGAGCGTGGCCACGGCGGTGAGAAGCACGGGGTAGAGCAGCGCCATCAAAGTCTTTTGACGCAGATGCTGGCGCTGTTCGGCATAATCAGCCAGTCGATCCAGGGCCTCTACTAAATGGCCGGTTCGTTCACCCGCCGCCACGGTAGCCGAGTAGAGTTCCGGGAATATGTGCGGCAAGTCCGCGAGGCTCGCTCCGAGCGATTTTCCCTCCACCACCCGCCCGTGCACACCTAACATGATCCGCTCAAGCCGCCCCTTGGTCACTTGTCGAGCCACGAGCCGCAAGGCATCGGCCACGGCAACACCAGCCCGTACCATGGTGCTCAACTGCCGAAACACCAGAGCCCGATCGGTGTTGCTGATGCCGTGTATGATCCGAATTCCCCGGCGACGATTGGCACCCGCATCCAGCTCGCGCAAGGACATGGGAGCCCAGCCCAAGTCGCGCAGGCGCTTGCGAACATAGCGAGGCGTTTCGCCCTGCAGCACGCCAGTGCGGGTTCGCCCCCGGTCGTCGAGGACTACGTACTCAAATGCCGGCATGTTGGCGTCAACAAGATGATGATGGCCGTGCCCTTATACGCGCTGGTGATCAATCCCTTGGCCGCTCACGCGGAGTTCTGGTCAGTAACCCGCAACAGTTCATCCAAAGACGTTTCGCCCTGCAATACCCTACGAACGCCGTCCCGGTAAATGCTCGGCGTGGATTGCCTCGCATAAGCCTCCAGCAGGTGCTCGCCGGCACCATCATGTATCATCCTGCGAAACTCGGCATCGAGCGGAATGAGCTCGAATATCCCCAGGCGACCACGGAAGCCTTGGTGCCTGCACTCAGGACAGCCCACGGGCGCATACAGGGTCGGGGGATTTGCCGGTGCGCAGCTCAAGACCTCGCATTCCGCTGCGGTCGGCCGGTATGGGCGTTTGCATGATTGGCAAAGTATCCGAACCAAGCGCTGGGCCAAGACCCCAATTAAACTGGACGCCACCAAGAATGGCTCCACTCCCATATCACGCATGCGCACGACAGCGCCAACGGCAGTATTGGTATGCAGCGTGGAAAGCACGAGATGACCCGTAAGGCTCGCTTGTACGGCGATGCGGGCCGTTTCGACATCGCGGATTTCCCCTACCATCACCACGTCCGGGTCCTGGCGAAGTATGGCCCGCAAGCCGCGAGCAAAGGTCATATCGACCTTCGAATTCACCTGGGTCTGACCAATTCCGTCAAGGTAGTACTCGATGGGATCCTCGACGGTCATGATATTTCGGCTGCGGTCATTGAGCTGGGTGAGCATGGCATACAAGGTGGTCGTCTTGCCCGATCCGGTGGGTCCGGTTACCAGAATAATCCCGTGGGGCGCGTGGATTAGGCGACCGAGCGTACTCTGGCAGCCGGCTTCCATCCCCAGTTGGCTCAGGTCCAGACGTCCCTCCTCCTTGTTCAGCAATCGCAGAACCACCCGCTCACCGTGACCCGTCGGAAGCGTCGAGACACGGATGTCAACGGGGCGTCCTGCCACGCGCACGGAGATGCGTCCGTCTTGGGGCAACCGTTTCTCCGCAATGTCGAGCCGCGCCATGACCTTCACCCGGGAAATCAGCAGCGGCGCCAAGGCGCGATGGGGTTGCAGTATTTCCCTAAGAACGCCATCGACGCGAAAACGTATCACCAGCCGATCCTCGAACGACTCAACATGGATGTCAGAGGCATTCTCACGGATGGCTTGGGTAAGCACCGCGTTGATCAGGCGAATGACCGGCGCATCGTCGGCATTCTCTAGGAGATCGCCGGGTTCCTCGAGCTCGCTTGCAAGTGCTGACAGCTCGACTCCCTCACCGAGATCATCCATGGCACGCGCGGCCATGTCGGGTTGATTCTCGTAAGCAGGCGTCAACAGCGAGGCAAACTGTTCATTTGAGACACAGACAAGATGCAGCGGCATACCGAAATAGCGGCGCAGCTCCGAGATAACGCGCACGGGTAGGCCCGGACGGTGGGTCACCCTTATGCATGCCGCGTCCAAGACCTCGGCTACGACCCCATGGCGCTTTGCAAAAGCAAAGGACAGTTGTTTAGCTGCTGCCGATTCCATCGACTGCAATGAAGCACGGGTTAGACAAAAGTGCCACCAAGTACATCAGACAGGCACGTCATTTACCAACATCGCTGAATTGCCAAGCGCACCCTTATTCCCTCGTTACCCCTACTTATCCGCTGGGTTTTCATGACCTTACTCCGACAAGTCGAAATTGAGGGGCGCCTCCAAGTAGATATCGAGGGGCGGCAACAAAGGCGCTGCATCGCTGGGCATTAGGCGGATCCCCGCCCCTCGCTCCCTGAGCTGCTCGGCTCTTAAGTAGTTGTATTTCGTGCCGGAAATCTTGCTGGCAACGGCCTCGCGCAGAATCAGGGGACGGAGGAAAATCAGGAGGTTGCGTTTTCGCTTACCGCTCGAGTCGAAACGAAACAGATGTCCCAGCACCGGAATGTCCCCAAGCACGGGGACTTTTTGCTGGGACTGGGTCACGTCATCATCCAGCAATCCTCCAAGCACCAGCATCTCACCGTCCTCCACCATCACCGTAGTCCTTAAGGAACGCACATTGGTAATCAGGTCGACGGCACCGACCGATCCCGCACCCGATGGTGCGGTGCTGGGGATCACTCTCGAAAGCTCCTGCTCAATATCGAGCCTCATGGCGTTCCCCTCGTTGATTTGAGGGGTGAGTCGCAGGATGAGCCCCACATCGCGGCGCTCAATCGTCTGAAACGGGTTCGATACCTGATTTCCGCTGCCGGCATTAACGGTGAACTGCCCGGTAACGAAGGGGACATTCTCGGCGATTACGATTTCGGCCCCCTCGTTGTCAAGCGTCACCAAGGTTGGCGTGGAGAGAATGTTTGTGGTGGCATCGCTGGCAAGCGCTCGAATAAGAGCCGCGACATTCAAAAACTCCTTGCCTCCGAAAGTCGTCGTGCCGTCGATGAATCCCAAGGCAAGGCCTACGGCGTTGCCAAAGGGATCAGCCGCAAAGCTGTTGATCGATTTGTTCGCCCCTGAGAAGTTTGTTCCACCGAAGACGCCGGTTTCGCTAGGATCCGTGGTCGCGCGCCACTGAACCCCGAGCTCTGTCGCCTTCTCCCTCGTTACTTCAGCAATAACCGCCTCCACCAGCACCTGGGCGCGACGCACATCGAGCTGCCGCACAATCTCCATCAGCGTGGTAAGCACTGCCGGTGAGGCTGTGACCACTAGCGCGTTGATAGAGTCATCGGCTTGTACGCTGGCAAACTCAGTCGAAGTGGCCGCCGTGGATTTATCCCCCGATGTAGCCGGTGCGCGGAGCACACCATCCAAAATTGGCACAAGATCCTTCGCGTTCGCGTAACGCAGGTAGATCACATTGGTATTACCCTGTCCTTCCAAAGGTGTATCGAGGTGGGCAATAACCGCCCGGAGCTTCAGTCGAGTAGACGGATCCGAGCTCACCAAGACACTGTTGCTACGTCCATCGGCAACTAACTTTGGCGCTGGCATCGCCTCGTTTTGCGAGTCATTCGAATGCAATGCCTCAAGAATTTGTACTACCTCAGCGGCGGACGCATATTGCAGGCGAATAACTTCAATACCGGTGCCGGTCGGCACATCGATTCGCTTTATAATGGTCTTCAAGCGTTGGATATTTGCCGCACTGTCAGAAATGATCAGCGTGTTGCTCGAAGGGTAGGCGGCCAGGTGCCCCTGCTGTGGCACCAACGGCCGCAGGACTGGAACCAACTGCTGTGCCGAGACGTGCTCAATGAACATCACCTCGGTCACCAACTCATCGCCCCGGTTGATTCGCGCGCTATCAACGACCGCCGTGCTGTCAGCTCTCGCCGCTTCCTCAGGAACGATTTTGACGACCGCCCCGGAAGGGACGGCGGCGAATCCATGTACCTTCAAAACAGATAAAAAGACCTGGTACACTTCAGCCTTTTCCAGCGGTCGTGACGAAAAGACGGTGACTTTACCTTCAACACGGGGATCAATTACAAAGTTCTTTCCCGTTACCTCGGCAACGGTACCAATCAATGCGGAGATATCCGCTTCTTGTAGATTAAGGGAAACGGTCTGCGGCCAAGCCACCGACGAGACGAGCGAGTTCAATATGCAGAAGAGATAAGATAAGCGCCGACGTGATCTCATGGTACGGATACTTCAGAAGACAACCTTCGCCTCAAGAACCTGTTTCAAGAACAACGACTGCGCTTGCCATAACAGGGTTGCGCGGCGGCTGAAGATCATTGCGTACCGCCTGCCCTTCTCGCCTTATTGCTCTGAACCTTTGCTCCTTTTGCGCTCGACTTGCGGCCGTTAAAAGCCGTTCGCGAGAGTTTTGTTCCGCTACCGCGCACGCTGCGACTCCGGCGCTCGCCGAGGGATTAAAACACCCTCATCTGCCCAAAATACCCGGATCTGAGTTCTCCAGGTTCTCCAGCGCACTTTGGCACCATCGCGGAGCACGATCTCCAGTGGCGCAGATGCGCCCGTGAGAGACCGTGTCTGCAGCGAACGTCCGACGCCTTGACGGTTGCCGGCACACGGGCCCTGCACGTTCGCGATCAGCCTAACCTCCCGGCGTCATTTTGCTACTGAGATGTAACAGCTCTTCGCCACCACGGTGCGAGACCACGACATTGCGGTAGTTAATTTTGGTGAGCTTTGTGCCATCGGGGAGCCTGGCCCCTAGGGGATAGGCAACATCTCTGCCATTGATCTCGGTTATGATTGCACGCGCGGCACGCCAATTTGTGCTGTGAATGATGCCGCGCAGCACCAACTTCGGTCGAACTTCTGGCGGTTGCATTACCGTTTCTTGACGCTTTGCCATACTGGGCTCGCCGAAGAGATGCATCTGTTCCAGTGATGTTGACGAGACCGCGTCGGGTCTTGCCACGGCGAGGCGCTCGAAGGTCGCCCCCCCGGCCGGCAAGGCCAGATTGTGTTCTTCGCCAACCAGGCCGAAAAAAATGGTGAGCTGGTGGCCTATCAAGAAGCCAAGCATGACGTTGACCGCGAGGGCCAGTCTCTTCATTGTCCGTTCCTGGCCGAGCGACTTGAAAAAAGTAGGTGAAATCATCGTGAACTCTCCCAGTTCAACTCAGAAGCTGGTTCAAAGACTACTGCTTTTGCCGTGGCAACGATGCGCGCTGGCGCGGCACAGGCTAGAACGGGAAGAGAATGCTGATGAAAAACCGGCTTAACCAACCCATCCCATTAGCATCGGCAACCGCTCCTTCACCGGCATACACGATCTTGGCGTCGGCAACCTTGGTGGAAAGCACGGAATTGTCAGACCCAATGTCTGCCGGACGAACGATTCCGGAAAATCGGATATGTTCGTGACCTTGGTTGAGCGTGAGCAGCTTCTCACCACGCACAATCAGGTTTCCGTTAGCGAGCACCTCCGCTACGGTCACACTAATCTCTCCCGAAAGACTATTGCTCTGAGTGGTCTGGCCGGTCCCTTCAAAATCGGTGGAAGAACTTAGACCTGTCTCTAAGGAATTATTCGTGGTACTTGCCAAAGGGAAAAAGTTTGGAACGCTAAACTGCATGGGTGATCCGAACAATGTGGGGTTGGCAATGCTGGTCTCATTACTTTTGTCGATCAGAGTTTCTGCTTTCTTCGAAGCGTCGGTTTTCTCGACCAATACTATAGTGAGCATATCGCCGGGGCGACGCGCACGTACATCCTCGAAGAGGAACAGCTCGTGGCCCGCCTGATACACAGCCCCATTAGTCGGCGGCGCGTCAGAAGCTGTTATGGGGCGCACGCTCGCAAACTCGGGATCATGGGTAGGCGCTGATCTACAGCCGAAAAGTCCCAACACAAGTCCAAGGAGTCCGCCCCAAAGCACACGAGCGTAGCGACTTTGTTCAGCTCTTTTACTTCCTTTCTCCTCAGCGGCTGATATCTTCGAATCACAAGATAAAGAAAACGTGTTGGATTTGTTCGCTACCATGATCTTCAGATGTTATTGGTTACGAACTGCAGCATTTGATCCGTCGTTGAAACCGCTTTTGAATTGATCTCATAAGCACGCTGCGTTTCTATCATATTCACCATCTCTTCCACGACGTTCACATTAGAGCTTTCCACAGATCCTTGAACGAGTGTGCCGAGACCGGACTGTCCGGGGGTCGCGGTTTGAGGCGATCCACTGGCTGCGGTTTCTACCAACAGGTTGTTGCCAATCGCCTGCAAACCACTGGGATTCAGGAAATCTACCAGTTGAACATTGCCGATTTGAGTGGGCTCGGTACTACCCGCCACCACGACCGACAACACCCCATCGGAGCCAACGGTAAGGCTGACCGCCCCTTCCGGTATGGTGATTTGCGGCTGTAGCGCGAGGCCGGTTGAGGTCACGAGCAGTCCCTCAGCATTTCTCTGAAAGCTGCCGTCCCGGGTGTAGGCCAGCGTGCCATCGGGCTGTAATATCGAAAAAAAGCCTCGTCCCTGTATTGCAAGATCGAGCGGATTTTCCGTTTGGACGATGTTTCCTTGCGTAAAGATCTTTTCCGTCGCCAAGGTTCGCACGCCCGTACCCAGCATGAGGCCGGACGGAAGCTGTGAACTTTCCGATGACTGCGCTCCCGGTTGACGAACATTCTGATACAGCAAATCAGCGAAAATGCCCCTGCCCCGCTTGAACCCCGTGGTGTTGACGTTAGCAAGGTTATTAGTAATCACGGCCATACGAGTTTGCTGGGCATCGAGACCCGTTTTTGCGATCCAGAGCGCTCTTTCCATGGGCGGTAACCCTCCGGGGAATAGAAGTGACTGCAGGCGTTCGCGGTGACTTGTTAACTCAGCTGCAGAATGCTAGCGGCCGAGCGGTCGGTTTCCTCCGCAGCATGCATCATCTTGACCTGCATTTCGAACCGCCGCGCCAGCGTAATCATGTTGACCATCGCATCTACGGCATTGACGTTGCTCCGCTCTAGCGAGCCCGGCACCAGGGTCACGCCGGCATCAGCAATCGGTCCCGCTGATCCCTCGAGCCTAAACAGGCCATCCGAATCCTTGTACATTAGCTCGGGCGCAGGATTGACTAACTTTATCCGGTCGATTTCCGCCAAGGAGTCCGATGGCAAGCCTAGGGGCCGCACGCTGATAGTCCCATCATGCCCGATTTCTATCTTTTCAGCGGGAGGAATAGCGATCGGGCCCGCATTTCCAAGAACGGAATAGCCCGCTCCGGTCTCCAATAGGCCATGACCACTGACTCTTAGGTCACCAGCACGCGTGTAAGCCTCCTCTCCATCCGGGGCCTGCACGGCTATCCAGCCCTCACCACGTATGGCGACATCGAGCTCCCGTCCTGTAGACTCGATTGGGCCCGGCGTCAAGTCGATGCCAGGGCGCTCGCTCATGGCATAAACTCTGGTGGGCAAGCCTTCGCCGAACACTGGCATACTGCGGAACTGGTTCAAATCCGCGCGAAAGCCGGCAGTATGCAGATTCGCAAGGTTGTGGCTATTGGCCGCTTGGGAGACCAAGGTTTGCTTCGCTCCCGACATAGCGACATAGAGCAACCGATCCATCTTCTCAACTCCAAACAGTTATTTTAGTCACCCGCCGCCATCCGGCCCGACCGCAGAGGAGGTTTTAAAACCCCAGCGAGCATAGGGCGACGCAGGCGCACGGTGGCTAGAAACCGCAGTGCACAAGAGTACAAGAGGGTTTCGAGCGAGCGCGCAACGCCGCTAGGGCAAGCACCGTAGGTTTTAAAACCTCCTGTTACGCTGGATAAGTTACCACCTCGGGCGGGAGTGTATTGCTCAGCGAATATTTATGATGGTTTGCGTGATTTCATCCTCTGCCCTAATCATCTGTGCATTGGCTTGAAAATTCCGCTGGGAAACAATCATGTTGACAAGTTGCTCTGCCAAATCGACGTTTGAGTCCTCTAACGCCCCGGACTGCAAAAGTCCCAGACTCGCAGACCCCGGTCCACCTATCAATGGGACTCCTGAGCTATTAGTCTCGGCCCAGGTGGTATCACCGAGTGGCTGCAAACCTTGAGAATTACTAAAGTTCGCGAGCGCGACTTGACCCTGGGGCAAAAACTGCCCATTGGTGTAGCGGGCGATGACAATACCTTTGTCATCAATGTCGAGACCGCTTAATTTCCCCGTGGTATATCCATCCTGCTGCAATGCATTAACGCCAAACTCCGAGCCAAATTGTGTGCTTGGTGAAAAATCAATGCTGAGCGAAACTGGGGCAGCACCGGTCCCTGGATCGAAGTTGCCAGGCGAAAGCACCAGGGGCATGGGCGCAGTAAGTAAACGCCCAGAGTCACTAAATTCTAAAAGCAAGGGGGTGCGGTTTCCGAGCGCATCAAGATTCGCGTCGTTATTGTCTATACGCGGATAGACCTCCCATTGATTCACGCCCGATTTTCTGAAATAGAGATTTGTAAGGTGGTCCTTACCCAAGGAGTCAAATATTGAAGTCGATGTGGAAAAGTTATACGTATCGGCATCAGCTGGATCAAACGGGTCAGCCGCTGGAGCACTCGCGCCGGCATCAAGGTTTACGCCGATATCTATGGCCGTTGTCGCTCGTGGGCTTATATTATTTCGTGACAGTTGTAGCGTGCCCAAGGCGCGCGTCACGCTGCCATTATTTGCCTGGAACCCGATTAATCGCTGCCCTGCACTATTAACGATGAAGTTTTCGTGGTCGACCTCAAAAGCTCCGGCTCTAGAATAGGAACGATCTCCGCTGGGCTCTTCCAAAACAAAAAATCCCTGCCCATTAATTGCCAGATCAAGATTGTTCTCTGTGAATGAGATGTTTCCTTGGGTGAATTGTTGTGCGACCGAAGCGACCCGCACACCTTGTCCAACGGCATCACTAACGGTTCCAAGATTAGACACCGCATAGACATCGGCAAATTGTGCGCGCGACGATTTAAAGCCAGCCGTGTTGCTGTTCGCAATGTTGTTGCCCGTGACATCGAGATCGGTGGCAGCACCCTTAAGGCCACTTACGGCGATACGAAACGCCATATGAGTTACCCCCTACATTTACCAGAGTTCTGCGATTTGCTCTAGCGCAACGGAGTTGTGGTGTCTCAGATTGAGAGTGATGGTCCCCGGCTCGCGGTTTAAGGTAACACTCTCCACCTTCGACTGGAGCAAGGTTGGGAGCTTTAACGTCTCTCCATCTCGCTCCACCAGGGCTTGTACGATGTATTGCCCCGGCGCGGC
>JAGTVB010000102.1 GCA_018224385.1 Gammaproteobacteria bacterium | reverse complement strand
TTCGCCAGCGTGCGCCTTGTTCTGCCTGCGCTCGCTGGGGTTTTAAAACACGCTCTAAGGTGCGCCGTTAAGGCGCGCTAATCTGCGCATGTTTGTCGGGCGCATCGCCTGGATAGCGAAACGGCAGGTACTGGTAAAGCCAGGTTTCCGTGAGCGGCTGGTCGCCGAGGCGCAGGAAGCAGCGCAGATCGACGGGATCGACACCTTCTGCTTGCAGGTCGAAGAACGCGCGCCAGATCTTTGTGCCCACGACCTGGAGCGCATAGACGTTGGAGATTTTGCCGCGCGATTGCGTGACCTCGGCGACCACCTCGTGTTGCTTCGTTAAGGTTTCCAGCGGGCCCCCGGCAAAGTCGATGACGAACTTGCGGCGGCCCTCCGGTCGAGGTTGACCCGGTACGCCTCCGCGGCCGATTCGCGTGCTGATGGCGCGCGCCATCAGCTTCATCGGGTAAGGCTCATCGGCAAGCCAGTGCAGGCGGTAGCGATAGGACAAGCGGTCGCCCGCCTTCACCGGCTCGGCGGGGACCCAGAACGCGACGATATTGTCGTGGATCTCGTCGTCGGTAGGCAGCTCGACCAATTGCACCGAGCCCTTGCCCCAGGGGTGCAACGGTTCGATCCACACGCTCGGACGCCGTTCGTAAAAGACGCCGTCGTCCTGGTAGTCGGCAAAGTTGCGGTCCCGCTGCATCAGCCCGAAACCCTTGGGATCCTCGTCAGCAAAAGCGCTGGTCCTGGCAACATCGGGATTATTCAGCGGGCGCCAGATGCGTTCTCCTCGGCCGGTCCAGAGGGCAAGTCCATCGCTGTCATGGATTTCCGGGCGCCAGTCGGTGGCGATATGGCGGTTGTTCTCGGCGAACCAAAACATGCTCGTGAGTGGCGCGATCCCCAATCGTTCAACGTCGCGGCGGACGAACAGAACGGCTTCGGCGTCCATGATCACACCGGTCTCGCGACGGCAGTCGAACCGGTAGGCGCCGGTGAGGCTGGCGCCCTCCAGCAGCGCGTGAATCGTCACGACATCTTTCCGTTTCCCCGTCGGCTGTAGCCAGAAGCGGGTAAAGCGGGGAAACTCCTCTGGTCCTGGGACGGCGGTATCCACGGCAATCCCCCGCGCCGAAAGTCCATATTGCTTCAGTTCTCCATCGCTGCGAAAGTACGACGCACCCAGAAACGCCAGCCAATCGGTGTCGCCATCCTTTGACCCCATTATCCGGAATCCGGCGAAGCCAAGATCGGCGGGGAGCTTTTTGCCGAGTCCGGTGTTGCCGTAGTCGAAATAGCCGGGTGAGTAGATAACTTCCCGTGCCTTGCCATCCTGCACCAGGTGGATCGTGACGGGTCTTTGGACGTACTCCCCTAGATGAAAGAGCTGAATCGGGTAGGAGGACGTCGCGCCCGCGAGCAGATTCCTATCAGAGCGGAAACGAATCGCCTGATAGGCGTCGTAATTGATGCTCTGCAGCAGGGCCGAGCGAACGGGCGGTTCGACAAAAGGTTTGCCGGCAAGGGTTTGCGCCTTGGCCTTCAACCAGTCGAAGTCGAAAGGCTGCGGTGGCCCCAGCGCTTGCGCCGGCGCGGCCCATGCACGGTCAAATACGCCATAACCCAAAGGGCCGAGGGCCGTTGCGCCCAAAAGACCGATGAAGCGGCGCCGATCGATAACAAATTTTTTAGCATTCATAGGTTCAGTAGCAGCGATTCTTCTCTAACAGTGTTGATCCCCTAAGGGAATTATGACATTACGGCAATGGCGCCGCCTAGCAGGCGGGCTCCGGTCCCGCAAGGTCAGGTGGACACCTCAGTTGCGCCCCGCTCGTGTGGCGGTGCCTAAATAGGCTGGCCGTGCAGCGGTTGGTTAGCCTTTTGGTTTGGTCGGCTGTGCATGAGCGAATACACCACCGGAACCAGCACCAAGGTGATTAGGGCCGAAGTGGTTAGGCCGCCCACCACGACACGGGCCAGCGGCGCCTGGGCATCCGCCCCTTCACCGATGCCCAGCGCCAGCGGTAGCAGAGCGAGGACGGTCGTAAACGTGGTCATGAGTACGGGGCGAAGGCGCCGCCGCCCTGCTTCCACCAGCGCGCTGTGAACGTCCATACCCGCGCGGCGCTGCTGCGCCGCCTGGTCAACCAGAAGAATGGCATTGTTGACCACGATGCCGCCTAGCATGATGGAACCGATGGCGGACTGGAGGTTCAAGGTCGTGTCGGTGAGAAACAGCGTAAGCAGCACGCCGATTGCGGCCAGCGGCACCGACAACATGACCACCAATGGATCGCTCAACGATTCGTACTGTGAGGCGAGGACCATGTATACCAGGAGCAGCGCCAGCAGCAGCGATATCATCAATTCGCTAAAAGCCTTTTGTTGCTCCTCGAAATTGCCGGCGATGAGTAAGTCGTAGCCCATCGGACGCGGAATTCTCTCCAGGCGTGCTTGCACATCTGCCGCCACCGAGCCCAGATCGCGGCCGGCGATGTTGGCGGTGACGGCGATCAGACGCTGTTGATCCTTCCGCTCGATGGTTGCCGGACCGCGTCCGCTTTCGGTAGCCACCAAATTACGCAGTGCCACCAACTCGCCGGTAGGAGTGCGCAGCGTCAAGTTGAGGATTTCATCAAGCGAGCGCTTCTCGGCATCCTCCAGTTGTACAAGAATGCGGTAGGAATTTCCCTGCACGCGGAACTCGCCGGCCTTGGAACCCGCCACCGCCGTCTCGATGACTTCGGTCACGTCGCGCACGCTCAACCCGAGATCGGCAATCTTGCTCCGCTCCACCTTGACTTCCTGCTGTGGGATACCGGCTTCGCGGCTAAGCGCTACGTCGGTTACTCCGCGTATGTCGGCGATACCGCTGGCAACCTGCCGGGCCAGTGCCTCCAGCGTATCCAGGCCGAAGCCGCGCACCTCCACGGTTACGCCTTCCTCGCTTGCCAACAGACGCTCCAGTAGGAACTGCCCCTGGGGTGCGCGGGTGCGGATCTTCATCCCTGGGATTTCACCGTCGAGGAGCAGTCGTAGGTCCTCGGCGATGGCCGTATTGGCGCGCTCCCGCTCAGTCGCCGGCACCAGGGAAAGCCGTATCTCTCCGTATGCTTGCGACTTTCCGCGGGTACCGGATTTCACCACACTGACTATCGAGGAAACAGCCTCCGGCACGGCGTTGTAAACCAACGCCTCCATCTGCCGGGTTTGCCGATCGATGAGATCCAAGCGCGTACCCACTTCCATTTCGCCCGTGATGTGTACCTCGCCTTCGTCGCTGGGGGGAAGAAACTCGGTGCCGATTAAGGGCCACAGGAGTAACGTGGCGCCGAGTAGGGCAACGGTTGAGAGCACCGTCAGCCAACGTCGGCGAAGCACGGTGCCCAACACGCCGAGATAGCGGTTCTCCATCGCCACGAGTGCGGCACCGGTCAGCGCTGCCAGGCGGGTTGTCCAGCCGCTGCGGCGTTGCGTCGGGCGAGCGCTGAGCAGCCTGGAACAGAGCATAGGCACCAGGCTCAGGGAAACGAGCAGGGCACATGCCAGGGAGAACATGATGACGTAGGCGAGCTCTTTGAACAGCACGCCGGAAACGCCGCGCACGAACACCAGCGGTAAAAAGATCACCAGCGTGGTGACGGTGCCGGCGATTATCGCCGTCGCCACTTGGTCGGTACCTTTCACTGCGGCAATGGCCGGTTCCTCGCGGCGTTCTTGGCGGCGGCGGAAAATGTTCTCCAGCACCACCACGGAGCTGTCCACCATCATGCCAACGCCCAGTGCGAGCCCTCCGAGGGTCATGAGATTGAGCGTAAAACCACCGAAGTAGAGCAGGGCGAACGTGGCGATCAACGAAATGGGAATGGCCAATGAGATGACCACGGTACTGCGCAGATCTCGCAGGAAAAACAGCAACACCAGGACCGCGAGCGAGCCGCCGTACAGCACCGAGCGGGCGACGTTGCCAATGGCCCGCTCAATAAAATTGCCCTGGTTGATGACCGCAACGACGGTGATCTGCGGGAACGCACGGTTGATAGCCTGCACTTCGTCCAGCACCCGGCGCGCGACCTCCACCGTATTGGCCATGGCCTGCTTGCGGATGGCAACGCGCAGGCCCCGCTCCCCGTTGACCCGTACGATGCGGGTCAGCTTCTCGTAGGTGTCCTCGACGCGGGCGATTTGTCGCAGCGTTACCACGGCGCCGTCCCGGCGGGCGATCACCGTGTCGCGGATCTGTTCTAGATCGGTGAATTCCGCCGGGGCGCGCAGCGTGACCTCGTAGCGGCCAGCCTCGATCTTGCCGGCAGGCCGGTCCAGATTGGCGCTCTCGATGGCGTCCAGGACGTCGCCCAGCGGCAGCCCCAGGGCGTTGACTTTGGTCGGGTCAAGCGCCACCCGGATCTCGCGCATAAAGCCGCCCCAGGGATCGACCTGGGCGACCCCGGGAATGCGTGCCAAGCGGTAGCGAATCTGGTCCTCCACCAACTCGGTGAGCTCTATGGGGTTTATCTTGCTCGAGATACCGAGCACCACCACGGGATAGCTGTCGACGTCAAATTTGCTGATGCGCGGCCCCACGATGTCGTCAGGCAGCTCATTGAGCTCGTCCTCTAAGGTAGCCTGTACGTCCAGCGCCGCCGCGTCAATGTTGGTGCCCCAGGCGAAACTGACGCGCACGCGGCTGTTGCCTTCGTAGGATTGAGAGGTGATTTCCTCAACGCCCGGCACGGTGGCGACGATTTCCTCGATGATCTGGGTCACCAGGCGCTCCATCACCACTGGGTCTGCGCCTTCGTACTCAGTTTGAATAGTGATCGTAGGGAGCTCGATGCTTGGCAGCAGGTCGATTTGCAGGCGTGTTAGGGCAACTGTTCCCAGCACCACCACCATCAGCGTCACCATGCTGGTAAACACCGGACGATGGATGCTGGCGCGGGCTAAGTTCACAGGTGGATTCCTAGTTAGCGGCGGTGATAGACACCGGCGAGTTATCGTCCACCAGCTGTTGACCGAGCGTCACCACCTGCCCCGCTAGGCCGTCACCCATGACTTGTGTTCTGCTTCCTTGGCGGATCCCCACCTGCACCTCGCGCCACGTTACTCGTTTTCCATCTCCCGCCACCACGAATACCCCACTTCGCCCATCGCGGGTCGCCAGCGCCTCCTCCGGCACAATGGTGGCTTCTGCTACTCGCTTCAGCACCACCGTGACGCGCACGAACATACCGGGCTTGAGGCGCAGCTCAGGATTGTCGACCCGCAACTCCACCCGCGCTTGGCGCGTGGTCTCGCGAAAAACCGGGGCGATGCGCGCGATATGCCCTTGAAAGGATTCACCAGGATAGGCGTCAGTTCTGAGCAGGGCGCGCTGGCCGGGGTGCAGCAAGGCATAATCACGCTCGGTGACGAAGAATACCGCTGTGATGGGGTCCAGCTCCACGATCCGTAATAAGGGCGCATTGGCTGATACCGTCTCACCCTCGTCCACATAGCGTTCCGCCACGACGCGCCGTTCGCTGCCACTACCGCGCCAGCCCGCCGTCACTTGCGTGTAACCGAGGCGAATCCGAGCCGTCTCCAGCTCCGCTTGGGCCCGCGACACCTGAGCTTGGGTCACTTCCACATGAGCTTGTTTGGCGAGCTGCTCGGCCTTTGCCGTATCGCGCTGAGATTCCGAAATCACGCCCCGACCGCGCAGCTGGTCAACGCGTTGCAGTTCTCGCTCGGCGATGGTCAACAGGCTCTCGGCCTCGGCCAGATTGGCTTTGGCCACTGCCAGATCGGCCTGCGCCTGGGCCACCGCCTGCAGGTGCTCGTCGTTGTCAAGTAGGGCCACAACCTGACCCCGAATTACGGTGTCTGCCAAATCCACCCGCAGTTGTTCGATACGCCCGCTGACCTTGGGCGCAACCACAAATTCGGCCTGGGCTTCCAAGGCGCCGGTAAAGGTGCGCTGCAGCGCGATGGGACCGCGTTCGATAGCAGCCACCTCCACCGGTGCCGCTTGCGCCACCTTCTTGTCACCGTGAAGCGGCTCATTGACGATGTCTTGCAAGCGCCCCTGAACGAGCGAGGCAACAACGGCAACTGCAACGGCAAGCACCGCAGTCCAAAGTAGAACCGATACTTTCGGGCGCATAGACTTCACAGACAGTGACTCAGGCGACAAGCGACCATAACTCGGTTAACGCTGCAGGAGAAAAGACTAAAGAGCGTTCCCGTTGGTGTGGCTACATCATCGGGCGGGTCGAACGTGAACTTAAGATTGTACGGTAGCTTGGCTTCGACGTGTTGACCAGAGACGCAACGGTGGAGGCGGTATCGCGCCGGGGGAGCCGGGATCCGCCGAGGCACTGGCGCTGTCAGCTGCTGACGCTCGATGTCATGCGTGCATACCGGTCGCGCCGAGAGCTAATCTTGGCCGGCCATCCTTCTATCCGCATGCTCTATAATCGCGCTTTGGCCCATCGGCTGCAGCATTGTTGGCAGTCGGCAGAGTGCAACTTAGACTTCAGAAATGCAGGAGTGGCGCTATGAACGAGGTGAGTAAAGTGCAGGCGGTCAGTCGCTCTTCCCTGGGTACAGAGCTCGATGAGGAAGAGAGTCACGCGCTCGCGGAGCGAATGGGGATGGTCCGTCTCGACGATGGGGAGTTGCTGGTAGCCGAGGGAGAACAGCGGCGCACGTTATTCTTGCTGATCGAGGGGCGCATCGACGTCATCAAGCGTGTGGGACACGCGGAGGCAACCGTTTATCAGATGAGAGAGGGCGAATGTGCCGGCACTCGCGCCTTCGTAGATGGCTCGCCGCGCAAGGCGGCCCTGCGCGCGGTCGGCAAGAGCACGGTCTTGACGTTGCAACCGGATGACTTCGAGTCCCTGCTGGAGGACCATCCCCGAATCGTTTACAAGGTCATGCGTGCTATTTTTCGCATCACCCATGGAAACCTGATGCGCGTGAATCTCGAGAGCGCAGAGTTGAAGAATTACGTCACCAAGAGCCACGGGCGCTATTGATGAGTTTCGCCATTTGAACGCGTACCAACGTTTGTGTCGATGCCGCAGGGACAGGGTGGGTAAGATTGACATCCTGCTCGCACAGAGTCCAGCAGTTTTCACAGGAGCAGCTATGGATCATCCACGGAGCAACTCATGAGTGACGCACACGCGTATGCCAGCTTTCTTGAGGAGCTGAGCGCACTGGCGCGCCGAAACAATACCATCGATCGAAGCCTGTATACAAAGTACGATGTGAAACGGGGCTTGCGCCATGCGGACGGTACCGGGGTACTGGTGGGATTGACGCAAATCGGCAACGTCCACGGCTATATCATCGATGAAAAAGAAAAAGTACCGGTAGAAGGCAAGCTGAGCTACCGGGGCATCGATGTCCGCGATCTCGTTCGCGGTTATCGCGATGAGGCACGGTCAGGCTTTGAGGAGATCTGTTATCTGCTGCTGTTCGGCGAGCTGCCGACCCAGGTTGCCCTGGAGCATTTCATCGCCATGCTGGACGAGCGCAGGGAGCTGCCAAAGGGGTTTACGGAGAACATGATACTGAAAGCGCCGAGTCGGGATGTCATGAACAAGCTGGGGCGCAGTGTCCTGGCCTGTTATTCCTACGACCAGAACCCGGACGATGCGGATATCGCCAACACCTTGCGGCAAAGCATCGAACTCATCGCTCGGTTCCCGGTCATGATTGCCTACGGTTATCACGCCAAACGCCATTACCACGATGGGGAGAGCCTGTTCATCCATAATCCGGTGTCCCGCCTTAGCACGGCTGAAAATTTCTTGCGGCTTATTCGCCCGGAACCTACTTATACCGCGCTCGAAGCGATGACTCTGGACCTATCGCTGGTGTTGCATGCGGAGCATGGCGGCGGTAATAATTCGACATTTGCCACCCATGTCGTGACCTCGTCGGGAACCGACATCTATGCTTCGATAGCCTCAGCCATCGGTTCTCTCAAGGGTCCCAAACATGGCGGAGCGAACATCAAGGTGATGGAGATGATGCAAGCGCTGCAAGAGGCGGTTGCCGACTGGCACGACGAAGAAAAGATCGCCTGGTTCCTGTCACGGCTCTTGGCCGGGGAGGTGTTCGACCGCTCGGGCCTTATTTACGGCATGGGCCATGCCGTCTACACTCTGTCGGACCCGCGGGCCTTGCTCCTGAGAGACATGGCGGGCGAGCTCGCTATCGAGAAGGGGCGGCAGGAGGAGTTTGAGCTTTTTCGGGCGGTGGAGCGCATTGCGCCGCGCGTTTATCAGCAGCACGGGCATGAAGCCAAGATTATTGCCGCCAACGTTGATTTCTACTCCGGTTTTGTCTATCGAATGCTGGATATTCCGGTGGAATTGTTTACACCGGTATTCGCCTTGGCGCGCATCAGCGGATGGTGCGCCCATATCGTTGAAGAGATCCTCAGCGGCGGCAGAATCATCAGACCGGCCTACAAGAATGTAACAAAGCCGAAGAACTATGTGCCGCTCGAACAGCGGTCGATTTAGCAACACCCTGGGTACGTGCGCCACTACTGCGCCGCGCGGCTCCGGCACGCGCGGCAGTTTTTATAGAGCGTCTCAGCAAGCGGCGATAATCCGCGTGAGCGTTGTTTTAGGGGTTGTCATCGGCCATCAACGCCTTCTTGAGTTAATAGCGCCATGAATGCATTAGCGCATCTATTTAAAAACAACCGCCTATGGGCAACAAGCCTGACCGAAACCGAGCCGGATTTCTTTACTAAGCTCGCGCAACAACAAGCCCCGGATTCCCTATGGATCGGCTGTTCGGATAGCCGCGTTCCAGCCAACCAGATTGTCGGATTACTTCCCGGTGAGCTTTTTGTTCATCGCAACGTCGCGAACTTAGTGATTCACTCGGATATGAACTGTCTGTCGGTTTTGCAGTATGCCGTCGATGTACTCAAAATAAAGCATATCATCGTGTGCGGGCATTACGGCTGCGGCGGAGTAAAGGCCGCAATCGACTGCCGCCCCCATGGCCTGATCGACAATTGGCTTCGCCACGTACGAGATATCTACCTGCAATACAAGGAAGACCTAGACCGCAAGGCGGATGAAACCGAACGATTGGATCGGCTCTGCGAGTTAAATGTACGACAACAAGTTGTCAACGTGGGCAATACCACTATCGTTCAAGATGCCTGGGCAAGGAACCAATCGGTGACTGTGCACGGCTGGATCTACAGCGTAGCGGATGGCTTGCTTAAGGATCTCGGCTTATCCGTATCAGCGGAGAATGCGGTTTTCGACCTGTGGCCAGCAACGTGATCGCGCTCGCTCCAAGCTCGGCCGATTATTCCGGGTACCGGGAGTGTGCGCCACAGCTTCCTGCTGCACGGGATGCCGTGCCTACGGAACAGCGAATCCTCGAGCCGGGTGGTTAGGAGCGTCGGTTCACGGCGGCCAAGATCCCCTTGAGCAAGGCTAATGGTGTTGGCGGGCAGCCAGGGATGCTAACGTCCACCGGGATGACGTTTGCCACTGCGCCACAGCTGGCGTAAGTGACACCAAACTCACCGCCATCGCAGGCACACGTTCCGGCGGCGATAACCAGCTTGGGGGCTGGAGTGGCCTGATAAGTTCGCTGCAGCGCCGCGGCCATATGGCGGGAAACGGGGCCGGTAACCAACAAGGCATCGGCATGGCGGGGCGAGGCCACGAAATGCACGCCGAAGCGCTCCGCGTCATAGTAGGGATTGTTCAGCGCGTGGATCTCCAGCTCACAGCCGTTGCAGGATCCCGCATCGACCTCGCGTAGGGCAAGGCTGCCGCCGAAGCGGGCGTCCAATACCTGCTTTACTTTGATGCCCAGACGAACCAATTCGTCGTCCACGACCGATACCGGCTCGGTAATGACGCCGGTACGTAGCGTGGTGCGGAGAATACGCAGCACGGATTACCTCCTAGAGATCGTGTCCTGAATAGGAGCCATTGACGGACTTATTGCAGACCGGGAAGTCAGGAACGATGTTGCCCAATATGAGTTGCTCCAGGGCTGGCCAGGTAAGCCAAGAGGGATCCCGCGGGAAAAAACGCATCACCCGCCCCGTTTCATCGAGTCGCACATAGGTCAGGATCTCGCCTCGCCAACCCTCCACGCATCCAAGCCCTTCACAGGCCCGCGTCACTGCTGGCCAAAGTCCTTGAACCTCGCCGGTGGGCAGAGTATCGAGCAGCTTGTCCATAATGCCCAGGGTGATCGTGATTTCTTCCATGCGTACCCGAACCCGCGCGGCTACATCACCCTCGGCATACACCGGCACCGTCACCGGGACGCTGTCATAGGGGGGATAAGGGTTATCGCGGCGCACGTCGAAGCCCTGACCGGATGCCTTTCCCACATAACCCAACACACCCAGCCGGCGAGCGGCATCGGCAGGCAATCGACCCGTAGTGACCAGGCGGTCCTCCAGGGACGGGTGATCGTCAATAATATCAAACGGGGTATGCAGCTCGGCCCGCAACCTACGGTGATCGGCGCGTAGCGCGTCAATTTGCTCCGCATCCAGATTCACCGCCACTCCGCCCGGCAGCACGGCATCCATCATGAGGCGGTGCTTGAACAGCTGCTGATTACGTCGTAGCCATTGCTCTTTGAGCCGAGAAAGCTGGTAAAGCGCAAACGCGAAGCCGACATCGTTACAGATGGCACCGATGTCGCCGAGGTGATTGGCGACACGCTCGCGCTCCGCCATCAAAGCGCGCAGATAAAGTGCGCGCCGCGGTACTTGGCAGCGCGCCGCTCGTTCCATGGCTTGACAGGCAGCCCAGGCGTGGGCCACGGTGGAGTCGCCGGAAACGCGTCCGGCCAGCCGGACGAGTGCGGACGGGTCGCGCCCCTGGGCGATCTTCTCGATGCCTTTGTGGACGTAACCCAGCCGTTCTTCGAGCTGCAGGATTTCTTCGCCGACCGCCTGGAATCGAAAGTGCCCGGGCTCGATAATGCCCGCATGCACGGGCCCCACGGGGATCTCGTATACTCCGCCACCGAGCACCCGGCGGAACGGGTAGTCGCTGTCGGGAGGCGTGGGATCGGGTGACTCGCCCTCGACAGGAAAGTCTCGACGCAGCGGAAAACGGTGGGCCGGCCAAGCTTGATGGCGGGTCCAGCGGCGGTCGTCGGGATGGCCGGAAAAAGTTAAGCCCAATAAGTCGTGGATGTGGCGCTCCATGCGATCGGCGCACGCAAAGTGCGGGACGACGGAGGGTGTGACTGGGTTTTCCGTGGGGATGCGGGCACGCAGCGCAAGGTAATCGCCGCCATATTCCAGCACCATGTACAGAATGTATTTCGCGCCCAGCTCATCGCCCCACAGCGCGGCCCAGCGACAGCCAAACTCAGCGGCGATGGCGGCGGCCTTGGCCCAGTCCTCGGGATCGATCACCAGCACGTGCGCGGGTGCGAGTGCCTTCGCCAGACCGCGTCTCACCAGCACGTTCTCGTCGTGTAGTCGAGCGAGGAATTCCGATAGCCAATCGAAGCGACTCATAGCAGGCCACTGCCGGCAATCAATTGAGTAGCCTGGTCGAGCCAATGGGACAAGAACGCCGGGCTGGCAATCCCAAGCCAGAGCACCAACCCCAAGTGCACTGCTACCGGAATCATGTTGGCCGGTACCGGTTCCTGGCCCTCGGGCTTTGCCCCATAGACCATGGGATGGAGGTGTCGGAACAGCCCGGCAAAGGCGACTCCAAGGCCTACCAGCAGCGCCACGCTCAGCCATGGCCAGCGCTGCATGGTTGCCACGAGCACCAGAAACTCGCTGGTAAAAATCCCGAAGGGGGGAAAGCCCGCAATCGCCACTCCGCCGATGAGCAGCCCCCAGCCCACCGAGGGTTGGGTGCGAATGAGGCCGCGGATGCGGTCGATGGTCTGGGTGCCGGCAATATGAGCGGCATGGCCCACCGTGATGAAGATCGCGGACTTGGTCAGTGAGTGCACCAGCATGTGCAGCAGTGCACCGAACGTTGCCAGTGGCCCGCCAATACCGAAAGCGAAGGTCATCAGGCCCATGTGCTCGATGGACGAGTAGCTGAACATCCGTTTGATATCGCGCTGGCGGTGCAGAAACAGGCTCGCCACCAAGAACGAAACCAAGCCAAATCCCATCATCAGATGCCCCGCCATATGGGGATCATCGCTTCCTGCCAAGGCGCCGTCGGTGAGCATCTTAAGTCGTACCACGGCGTACAGCGCAACGTTCAACAGCAGGCCCGACAGCACCGCCGACATCGGCGTAGGCCCCTCCGAGTGGGCATCCGGAAGCCAGTTGTGTAGCGGCACTAATCCAACTTTGGTCCCATATCCCACGAGCAGAAAGACGAACGCGATGGCCATCACCGTGGGATGCAGCGATTCACAATGGGTGTGCAGGACGGTCCAAGTCAGTCCCTGAGAGGGATCGGGAAGTGCGTGCTGGGCGGCAAAGTAGATCAATACTGTGCCGAACAGAGCCTGGGCGATACCGACGCCACAGAGGATGAAGTACTTCCAAGCGGCCTCCACCGCTTCCGGGGTTCGGTACAGGGACACCAACAGTACCGTGGCTAGGGTGGCTCCTTCCACTGCAACCCACAGCCCTCCGAGGTTATCGATGGTCAACGCCAGCAGCAAAGTCAGCATGAACACCTGGTACATGGAGTGATAGAGGCGCATGTGGCGCTGGCTAATCTTGCGTTGCGCGCACACGTGCAGCATGTAAGGTCGGGAGAAGATGGACGTGGTAAAGCCCACCAATGTGGTCAGCACCACTAAATACACATTGAAAGCATCGATGTGAAAACCGTGCCGGGTCAGTGGGCCCGCGCTGAGCACGCCAAGGGCCAACGCCACCGAGCCCCCGAGACTTAAGCCGCTCAGCATCAGATTTAACCAGCCGGCGGCAGTGACATTGCTGACCAGCGCCAGCAGCAAGGCACCCACCGCTGGCGTCGAGAGAGTCACGATGAGCGCCTCCATGCCCGCGTTCCTATTCTGTTTCGGCTTCGGTGAGGCGGTTTAGACGATCCACGTCAAGCGAATCGATGCTCTCGCGGATCTGCAGAAAGAACACCCCAAATAATACCGCCGCGACCAGCACATCGAACGCGACACCGAGCTCCACCACCATGGGCATACCCTTAGTTGCGGCTACCGCGGCAAGGAAAAGACCGTTTTCCATGGACATGAAGCCGATGACCTGACTGACGACTTGGCGCCGCACCACCATCATCAGTAATCCCAGCAACACCACCGCTAGGGTCAACGCGATGACGTTGCGCGTGGCGGCGAATCCCAATCGCTCTATGGGTAGCACCACCCAATAGGAAAAGAGCACCAGGCCCGCCCCGAAGAGAATCACCAGGGCCGGGTAGGGTATGGTCTCGACATGGCGGTCCAAGGCCAGGCGGCGGATAAGCCGATGCAACATCCACGGAATAAGCAATGCTTTGAGGCCCAGAGTGAGCACTGCGGAAAAGTATAAATGCGGTTCGCTACCGACGGTTGCCATCAGGGCGGTGACCGCCGCGACCAGCGCTCCCTGCCAGGCGAAGGCATGCACCGCCGCTACCAACCGGACCTGTGCCAGGAGCGCAAAGGAGCTAAACAGCACCACAGCCGAGAGCACGGATACGATCTGTTCGGTAAGCGAAAGCTGCAACACATTTATGCCCCTACTTCGAGGATAACGTGGCTAAATATGCCAAGCAGCGCCAACAGAAGCGCCAGGTTCAGGTATTCTGGGACGCGGAACAGGCGCATCTTGGCAAGTACCGTTTCGCTTACCGCCAGCGCGATCCCTAACACAGCAAGTTTGCTGGTGATCGCCGCCAACCCAATCGCCAGGGAGCCCAAATTGAGCTCGGTGGCGATGCCCCAGGGGAAAAACACGTTGGCGATGAGCACGCCATAGATCATGAGCTTGAGCTGCGCCGCCCATTCCATCAGCGCAAGATGCCGACCGCTGTATTCAAGGATCATCGCCTCATGGACCATAGTCAGCTCCAGATGGGTCGCTGGGTTGTCGACCGGAATGCGCCCCGTCTCGGCCACTGCCACCAGCAGCATAGCGCCGAGTGCGAACAGGAAGGATGGGCGCAACGAATACGAGGACTCGAGGGTATGATCCACCACACTGGAAAGGTTGGTGGTATGAGCGGTCATGGTTAGAGTGAAGATCGCCATGAGCATGGCCGGTTCCGCCAAGGCGGCGATGAGTGTCTCCCGCGAGGATCCCATACCGCCGAAGGCGGTGCCGACGTCCATGCCGGCCAGCGCCAGAAAGAAACGCCCCAGGGCCAAGAAACCGACCAATACGATGACATCGGCCACCGCGGCGGTGGGCAGCTTGGTGGCGATGAGTGGGATCACGGACGCGGCGAGCCAGGTGGAGCTGAACACGATGTAGGGTGCGGCGCGGAAAACAGGCGAAGCCGTGTGCGCGACTAAGGCCTCCTTACCGAAGAGCTTCCATAGGTTTTGGTAGGGTTGTAACAAGGGGGGGCCGCGTCGGTTCTGTAGTCGTGACTTGACCTTCTTTACCCAGCCGGACAAAAGCGGTGCGGCGAGGGTGAACAGGAGCGCTTGAATACCCGCCAATAGCCAGGCGGCCGGACTCAGGACACTATCCATAGCAACACCAACAACGTTCCTAGGGACCACCCGAGGTAGGCACGTGCGTTTCCGGACTGCAGCCGAGCCACCTGGCGAGCGCAACCCTGTACCAGGCGGACGATCGGCTCATAGAAAAGCCCCCAGCTGCGATCGTCCACGCGTAGGCGATGGCGAGCGATCCCTGCTTCGGTCTCAACCCGCTCATCGATGTGAAACAGCAGACCAAAGACCCGCCGAATCGGCTGGGCAAACGCGGTAGCGGTGTACTGCATGCGCGGATCCGGGGGTGAAAAGCCGCAGTCCCAAGGGTCGCATTGCCGGATCCCCCCTCGGCGTAGCAGCATCGCGGCGAGCCACCAGGCGACCGCGACCGCCAGCAGCACCAGTGGAGCGGCGTAACTGGCGGTTGCGGCCGACACGGGCGTTAGCCACAGCCACCCGTGGGCGGTCGCCTGACTCAGCCCCGCGCCGAGCAGTTGGCGAGGAATGGCATCCATCAGTGTCACCATGACCGTCGGGAACACGCCCAGCAACAGGCACAAAATGGCCAGCCATGCCTGGCCCGCGCGCATGCCGAAGCTCACTTCACGGGCATGTCGCACTTGCCGCGAGCGCGCCTGGCCTAAAAATACCACACCAAACACCTTCACAAAGCAGGCTACGGCGAGGGCTCCGGTCAGGGCCAGCATGGCGGCCGCCACCGGCAACAGGCTTCGCAGCACACCGCTGTCGAGGACGAATCCTTGCAGTGCCGCCTGGAAGGTCAGCCATTCGGAGACAAAGCCGTTGAAGGGCGGCAGCGCCGAGATGCTGATGCAGCCCACCAGGAAGAACAGGCCAGTCCAAGGCATGCGCCGCAACAATCCCCCCATCTGTTGGATATCGCGCTCATGGCAGGTGTGCAAAATGGCGCCCGCTCCCAAAAAGAGCAGGCTCTTGAACAGCGCATGATTAATCGTGTGGTAGAGGGCGGCTACCAGCGCGATGATGCCAAGCAAGCGATGGCCCGTGCCGAGGAAAATGAGGGCGAGACCGAGCCCGATGAAGATAATGCCGATATTTTCCACCGAGTGATAGGCAAGCAGGCGCTTGAGATCGTGCTCCATTAGAGCGTACAGAACCCCCAGCAAGGCCGAAAAGCTGCCGACGGCAAGCACTGCCACTCCCCAGCTCCACTGAACCTCGGCAACCAGGTCAAAGGTGAAGCGCACAAAGCCGTACACCGCTATCTTGAGCATCACCCCGGACATCAGTGCCGAGATGTGGCTGGCAGCCACCGGATGTGCTTCCGGTAACCATACGTGCAAGGGCACCAGACCGGCCTTCATGCCGAATCCCAGCAACGCCAGCACAAACGCCGCGGTGGCCCAGTTCGCGTCAACCTGAGCGGTGCGCAGAAGGTCGAAGGCGAAGCCGCCGCCAAAACCCGCCAATATGCCGTAACTCAACAAGATACAAAGGCCGCCGACGTGAGCCATCAGCAGGTACAGGAAAGCGGCTCGGCGGTTGGCGGGGTTTTCGTGCTGGAAGGCCACCAGGAAATAGGAGCTGACCGACATCAGTTCCCACGCCACCATGAAAAAGAACGCATCATCGGCGACAATGACCAGCAGCATGCCGGTTACGAACAGTCCGCTGAAGCCGCCGAGCACAGCAAAGGAGTTGTGGCCGTGCTCGAACTGGCGGACGTAGCCTGGACCGTAAGCGACCACCGCCATAAGCACCGCGCCGATGAGCACCAGGAAGAATCCGGACAGCGCGTCTATCCGCACCCGCCACGGCAGCCACGGAAGGCCAAGCGGCAGTTCGTAGCTAAGGGTGGCGCCGGTGACCAGGACGGCGCTGCCCGCCACGAGGGCCGCTATCGCGGCCACACCGAGCAGGGAAAAGCTTAAGACAGCGGCGGTTCGGCCCAGGCGCGCAGAGAACAGGGCGATGCCGCCCGATAACAGGCTCGCCGCAACAGCGATACCCGAAAGAGGCAATACACTACTCACAAGTGTTCCTGATGGCCATGGTCATCCTTGTGGCCGGGGTGGCAAGCAATGGCCTTGCACAAGCGTGCGTTCGGCAGGGATGCTGGACTCGAGCCTACAAGGATGTATTCACGCCGCCCCTTGTGGCAAGGCCATTGCCTGCCTACAGATTCTGGGCCCGATGGTAACCTCTGAATGGTAATGCTGACCAAACCATGACCATAGCCGTTGTTGATTACCGTGGTGCCCGGCGGCAGGCTACTCTTGAACCGGACGCGCTGTTTCCCGCAACCGCACACCGCGTCCACCACCGTAACTGATTGCCCCCTCGCCGATGAGCTCGATCCCTGAGCGTTCCAACGCCTCCACCACCTTTACCAGTGAATCCACGTTGCCGCGTATCGTTCCTTGGCTGGCCTCCATTCGTTGGATTGTTGGAAGGGACAATCCCGCGAGTTCCGCGAGCTGGCGCTGGTCGATACCCAGTAAACTGCGCGCCGCTTTCATCTGGGCGGATGTGATCATGGCGCCGCTTGAGACCCATTAAGTAATGTTGAATATATCATATATTAATTTCTATACAAAAATACTAATAGCACAACTGCTTGTTATCTAATCTGGGACTTGCTTGGGACAGTGCTGGGCGTGCTGGCGACCGAGGCTAGGCTAGGGCCGTGTCCTTGGCAGTTAGAGCGGATAGATCACCGGAATGAGTACCGAGGCTAAGATCCACATTAGAAGATTAAGCGGTAAACCGATGCGCAGGTAATCGCTGAAACGGTAGCCGCCGGCGTTATAAACCATCAGATTGGTCTGATAGCCGATGGGCGTCGAGAAGCTGGCGGAGGCTGCCAGCATGATCGCGATCGTGTACGGCATGGGGCTGGCATTGAGCGACTCGGCCGTGGCCATTGCGATGGGGAAAATAAGCGCCGCTGCCCCATTGTTGGTAATGAGCTCCGTGGTGAGCATGGTCACCCCATAAATCACCACCAAGGTCCACAGGGGATCCTGGTTCGCCCTAGCAATCAGCTCGTTCGCCAGGAATGTGGCCGTGCCGGTGGTCTCCAGAGCTTGGCCCAAGGCCAGCGCTGCCGCAATGGTCAAAAGGATCTGCCAGTCCACCGCGCGGCGCGCTTCACCGATACGGCAGCAGCGCATGGCCAGCATGAGTCCGGCAGCGAGCATCGCGGCCTCGAGCATCGTCAGCCATTCCAGGGTGACCAGCGCGACCATCGCAGCCAGTATGCCCACGGCGATAGGGGCACGGTCGTGGCGAATTGGGGTTGAGCCCGGGACCGAGCTGACGAGAAAGAAGTCCCGCGAGTTGCGTTGCTGTTCAACAAAGCCCGGTAGGGCCTCTACCAAGAGCGTATCGCCAGGCATCAGTACGATGTCGCCGATCTTCTTGCGAATGCGTTCGCCATTGCGCGCAACCGCGATGATGACCGCATTGTAGATGGTCCGGAACCTGCCATCGCGGATGGTTTTTCCGACCAAGGTACAGGAGCTAGAGACCACGGCCTCCACCAGCACCCGCTGCGAGCGGGGCGCATCAATTTTAAAGACCTGGGCGGTGGCAGGGACGAGCCCGCGGATCTTCTGGAGCTCAATGACGGAGTCGACAACACCGACAAACAGCAGGCGATCGCCCCCCTGTAGCCTTTCGCGAGGCGATACCGCCGCGAGAATTTCTCCATTGCGATCAATTTCCGCAACGAACATGTTGCTCAGGTGGCGAAGCCCGGCTTGCTCGATGGTCTTGCCGGCCAAAGCGCTATTTGGCTCAACCAGCATCTCGATGGTGTACTCACGGGGATCGCTGAGAGGGCCAATCACGGGTTTGCGGTCGGGAAGCAGCCAACGACTCACAAGCGCAATGTAGAGGATCCCGATAAAGGCAGCGGGCAGGCCGACCCAGGTGATGTCCCACATACCAAGCCCCGGGCGGCCCGACTGCATGACCAGTCCGTTAACGACGAGGTTCGTACTGGTGCCGATGAGGGTGCACATACCGCCGAGGATAGAGGCGTAGCTCAGAGGAATCAGCAGCTTGGACACCGAGAGGTGGTGCCTCTTGGCCCAATCCCTGACCGCTGGCACGAACATCGCCACGACCGGGGTATTGTTCAGAAATCCGCTGACGGCGGTGACCTGCCCCATCATCCGCAGTTGTGCCCGGAGCAGCGACTTCGGGCGACCCAGAAGGTGATGCGCGATCCAAGCGGTAGCGCCCGTGGATTCCAGGCCCGCCACCACGATATAGAGGACGCCCACGGTGACCATGCCCTCGTTGGCTAATCCGGAAAGGGCCTGGTCTCTGCTTAAAACACCCGCAAGCATCAGCACGGTCACGCCGGCGATCAT
>JAGTVB010000101.1 GCA_018224385.1 Gammaproteobacteria bacterium | reverse complement strand
GTATTGCGGTTGCGGGTACCCATGGTAAGACCACCACGACAAGCCTCATAGCGAGTCTGCTGGCCGAGGGGGGATTGGATCCGACCTTCGTCATCGGCGGGCGTCTCAATAGCCTGGGGGGCAATGCCCGCTTGGGTACGGGACAGTACCTGGTGGCCGAGGCGGATGAAAGTGATGCCTCTTTCCTTTACCTGAAGCCGATGATGGCGGTCGTGACCAATATCGATGCCGATCATCTGGGGACCTATGGCGGTGATTTTCACCGTCTAAGCGAGACCTTTGTGGAGTTCCTCCATCACTTGCCGTTCTATGGCCTCGCGGTACTTTGCGCCGACGATCCGGTGGTGATGGAGCTGTTGCCGTCGGTGTCAAAGCCGGTGCTGACTTATGGTCTGGAAGCGCCCTGTGACCTCTGCGCGCGAGACCTTCGCTACCAAGGGATGCAGTCGCGGTTTCGCGTGGCGCGCCGCGATGAGCCGGCCTGGCTTGACGTGACCTTGAATCTACCCGGTCGCCATAACGTTCTGAATGCGTTGGCAGCAATCGCCATAGCCTCTGAGCTTGGCGTAGCACAGGAGGCCATCGAGCGAGGTTTACGCGGTTTCCAAGGTATTGCGCGTCGCTTTCAACTGCGAGGCGAGGTGCGCGTGGGCCAAGCGACGGTGCGCTTAATTGATGACTATGCCCATCATCCCCGCGAAATTGACGCGACCTTGCAGGCGATCCGCACGGGTTGGCCCGGATCGCGTGTTGTTGTGGTATTCCAGCCTCATCGCTTCACGCGAACCCGCGATTTGTTCGATGACTTTGCGCGGGTACTGTCGGCGGTCGATGGGCTCGTGCTGCTTGAGGTTTATGGCGCCGGCGAAGCGGCGATTGCCGGGGCCGATAGCCGTGCGTTGTGCCGCGCGATTCGGGCTTGGGGCGGTGCTGTCCCGGTGTTCGTGGAGGACCGCTCGGACCTCCTGGGGGTGCTTTGCACGGTGCTGCAAGACGGAGACATCTTGCTCACTCTGGGGGCGGGGGATATCGGGTCCATGGCAAGCGCGCTGATGCAAGGAGAGCACCTTGGTCAGTAGTGCCACGGAAGTACACAGTACCGTGGCGCCGGTTGCTGCTGCGGCGGACACCGATCCCGCCTTCGATCGGGGCACGCCGTTGCGGGGCGTACTTCGCTGCAATGAGCCGCTGTCCCGCCATACGGCGTTCGGGGTTGGCGGGCCTGCGGCACGCTTTTATCGGCCGGTGGATAGCGCGGATTTGGGCCGTTTCCTGCAACAACTGCCCGCGACTGAACCCCTGCTGTGGCTGGGATTTGGCAGCAATCTGCTGGTGCGTGATGGTGGTTTTGCGGGGACCGTGGTGCAGCTTCGTGGCACCCTGGACGGCATGACTCTGCTGCGCCCCGGGGTGGTGCGTGCTGAAGTGGGTCTGGCCTGCAACAAGCTGGCGCGCCTGTGTGCCCGCCAGGGGCTCCAGGGTGTTGAGTTTCTTGCCGGGATCCCGGGCACCGTAGGCGGCGCTCTGGCGATGAATGCCGGCGCTTTCGGGCAGGAGACGTGGGGCTCGGTGCACCGTGTTGAGACGCTGGACCGAGCCGGTGTGCGCCGCGTCAGAACGGCGCTGGCCTATCAGGTGGGCTATCGCCAGGTGCGCGGTCCGCAGGGGGAGTGGTTTGTCGCTGCAGAGTTCCAGCTCGCTCCCGGCGAGCGCCAACACATCGCGGCGCAGATGCGTGCGTTGCTGCGTCGGCGCGATGCCAGCCAACCCACCCGTTGGCGAAGCTGTGGCTCGGTGTTTCGCAATCCGCCTGGCGATTATGCCGCGCGTTTAATCGAGGCCTGTGGCTTGAAAGGGCTGCGTATCGGCGGAGCGGTGGTGTCCGAGCAACATGCGAACTTCATTCTGAATGATGGCGGCGCCCGGGCAAGCGATATCGAGGCACTCATAGAGCGCCTGCAGCAAGAGGTACGGCAGCGGTTCGGCGTGTGCTTAATGCCTGAGGTGCGCATTGTCGGTGAAGTGCTTGACACCGGGAGGATACCCTAGGTGGGGATGCTCAAGGGAGCGCAGCAAATGTCGGGTCGCTCCCAAGCAATGGCGGCGGAAGCTTCGCCTCAAGGGGCGGAAGGAACCGCGCGGACTGGGCGTCGCGTCACGCGTGCCCAGGACTTTGGGCGGGTTGCCGTGCTGTTCGGCGGTCAATCCGCGGAACGGGCGGTGTCCCTGGAAAGCGGTCAGGCGGTGCTCGACGCGTTGCGGCGCTCCGGAGTGGACGCGCATGCCCTTGATCCTCAAAGCGACATTTTGGAGCGGCTGCGCGGCGCCCACTTTGACCGGGTGTTTGTGGTGCTGCACGGACGGGGCGGCGAGGATGGCCTCATTCAAGGTGCGTTGGAATCGGCCGGGCTTCCCTACACCGGGAGCGGCGTGCTCGGTTCGGCGCTTACCATGGACAAAGCGCGTACCAAACTGTTATGGCAGGCCTTGGCTATTCCCACTCCGGCTTTTCGCCTGCTGGGTTCGGCGGCGGAAGCCGAAGCCGCCGCCGAGGCGCTCGGACTGCCGCTGATCGTCAAGCCGGTGCACGAAGGCTCCAGCGTGGGCATGAGCAAGGTGGAGGATCGGCGGCGCTTGCTGGACGCCTGGGAGCTCGCCAGGCGCGCGGATACGGCGGTGCTCGCCGAGCACTGGATCGATGGCGCAGAGTATACTGCGGCAATCCTGGGGGCTGAGGTGCTACCGCTGATTCGCGTCGAAACGCCGCGTGCTTTCTATGATTATGAGGCGAAGTACAGCGACGGTGCCGGCACCCGCTACTTGGTTCCTTGCGGGCTTGAAGCGGCCGAAGAGCGTCTGTTTCGCGAGCGCGCCTGGTCAGCGTTTCAAGCCACCGGGGCGAGTGGCTGGGGGCGCGTGGATTTTCTTTGTGATGCACAGGGGGCGCCCTGGTTCATCGAGGTTAACACCGTGCCGGGCATGACCGGCCACAGCTTGTTGCCGATGGCCGCACGAGCCGCCGGAATCAGCTTTGAGGAGCTGGTTTGGCGTATCCTCGAGACCAGTTTCAGATGATGCGCGCTGAGCGCTCAAGCGCGCCGAGGCGCTACTGGCGATGGCTCGGCGGCCTGGTGGTGGTGCTGTTGGTCACAGGGGCAACAATCTGGGCGGCACGGTACGCACTGCAGGAGCTGCCCATTCGATCGGTACGCATTGCCGGCGCGCTGCAGCATGTGGACCGCGCCGCCCTGGAACAGGTGATTGATACGCGCCTCCATGGCGGCTTCTTCGGCGTCGATGTCGAGGCGGTGCGCACGGCGGTGCAGCGATTGCCCTGGATCAGACAAGCGTCGGTGCGTCGAATTTGGCCCGACAGTCTGCACATTGCGGTGGTCGAGCGAGTGGCCGTAGCGCGCTGGGGCGCGCATCAGCTGATGGAAGCTGACGGCACGTT
Organism: Gammaproteobacteria bacterium; assembly: GCA_018224385.1. GTDB lineage: Bacteria > Pseudomonadota > Gammaproteobacteria > HK1 > HK1 > JAGTVB01. The sequence continues at coordinate 8,321 of JAGTVB010000101.1, read as the reverse complement.
ATTTCGACCGGAGCGGCGCGCATCCAGCGCGCTGGTCGAACTGGAGGGTCCACCGGGGAGTGCGCTTCAGGTGCTGGCGCGTTATCGCGCGCTGCAGCGGCTGCTGGCGCCCCTCGAGGGGCGTATTGAGCGGCTCGCCCTCAATCCTCGTGGGACCTGGCGGGGGCGGCTCGATACGGGCATGGTGCTGGTATTTGAGGAGGGGTTAGAGGAGGCTCGGTGGCGGCATTTTGCCAAGGTGGCTTCCCAAGTTCTCAGTCCGCGCCTTAACGACGTTAAACAAGTGGATTTGCGCTATGCCAATGGTTTTGCAGTGCGCTGGAAAAGGCAGCCTCAGCAGGTGAGCGGGTGAAGAAGACCGATAGAAGTCTCATTGTCGGCCTGGACATCGGGACCTCAAAAGTGGCCGCCATCGTGGGCGCCGTTTCCCCCGCGGGCGAGCTCGAGATCATCGGTATTGGCTATCACCCCTCACGCGGCCTGAAGAAAGGGGTGGTGGTCAACATCGAATCGACGGTGCAGTCCATCCAACGCGCTGTGGAGGAAGCGGAGTTGATGGCTGGCTGTCAGATTCACTCCGTTTATGCGGGAATTGCCGGCAGCCATATTCGCAGCCTCAACTCCCATGGCATCGTTGCCATACGCGACAAGGAGGTGGGGCCGGGGGATTTGGATCGCGTCATTGACGCCGCCCGTGCGGTGGCGATTCCGGCGGATCAGAAGGTGCTGCACATCCTTCCGCAGGAATTCATCATCGATAACCAGGAAGGGATCAAGGAACCCATCGGAATGTCCGGGGTGCGCTTGGAAGCCAAAGTGCATCTGGTGACCGGGGCGGTCAGTGCCGCCCAGAACATTGTCAAGTGCGTGCGTCGCTGCGGGCTTGAGGTCAACGACATCATTCTTGAGCAGTTGGCCTCCAGTCAGGCGGTGTTGACCGAGGACGAACGGGACCTCGGGGTTTGTCTGGTGGACATCGGCGGCGGCACCACGGATTTGGCAGTTTTTTCCGAGGGGGCAGTGCGACATACGGCCGTAATTCCGATCGCCGGTGATCAGGTGACCAATGACATCGCGGTCGCGCTGCGCACGCCTACCCAATTCGCTGAAGAACTCAAGATCAAGTACGCCTGTGCCCTGGCACAGCTGGCGAGTGCCGAGGAGACCATCGAGGTGCCGAGTGTCGGTGATCGAGCCCCCCGGCGGTTAGCCAGACAGACCCTCGCAGAGGTGGTGGAGCCACGCTACGAGGAGCTGCTTAGCTTGGTGCAGGCGGAGCTGCGCCGCAGTGGGCTGGAGGAGCTGGTTGCGGCCGGCATCGTGCTCACCGGTGGCAGTGCCAAGATGGAGGGGGCGGTTGAACTTGCCGAGGAAATTTTCCACATGCCGGTCCGACTCGGCGAGCCCCACACGGTGTCGGGGCTCAAGGACGTAGTGCGAAATCCTGTCTATGCGACGGGCGTAGGGTTGTTGCTGTTCGGCTTGCAAAACAATGCGGGGCGGCACCTACGCACGGAGCTTAAGGGCTTTCGCGGTGTGTGGGAACGGATGAAGAGTTGGTTCCAGGGGAATTACTAGGGTGATAGCTCTCACTACAGGAGGGGCTAATTATGTTCGAGTTGGTAGATACGTACAGTGAAACCAATGCGGTGATTAAAGTGCTCGGTTTTGGTGGCGGCGGCGGTAATGCCGTCGAGCACATGCTGCAAGCGAGCTTGGAAGGCGTGGATTTCGTGTGCGCCAATACCGACGCCCAGGCGCTTAAGAACGCTTCGGCGCGCACCGTGTTGCAGATCGGCAGTGGCATTACCAAAGGACTTGGGGCCGGTGCCAATCCGGAAATCGGCCGCCAAGCGGCTATCGAGGATCGGGACCGCATTGCCGAGGTGCTGCAAGGAGCGGACATGGTGTTCCTAACCGCCGGAATGGGCGGTGGAACAGGTACCGGCGCGACCCCGGTGGCGGCTCAACTCGCCCGGGAGATGGGGATTCTCACGGTGGCCGTGGTGACCAAGCCGTTTCCTTTTGAGCTCAAGCGCCGCATGAAAATTGCCGAGGATGGCATCCGCGAGCTCACTGAGCACGTTGATTCGCTGATCACGGTGCCGAACGAGAAGCTGTTGAGCGTCCTTGGCCGAGAGATCACGTTACGGGATGCGTTCAAAGCCGCCAATGATGTCCTGCTCGGTGCGGTACAGGGTATTGCCGAGTTGATCACCCGGCCGGGCATGATGAATGTGGATTTCGCCGATGTGCGCACGGTGATGTCGGAGAAAGGCGCGGCAATGATGGGAACGGGCAAGTCGACGGGTGAGGATAGAGCCCGGCGGGCCGCGGAAGCGGCGATTGCCTGTCCGCTGCTGGATAACGTCAGCCTGAAGGGAGCTCGCGGGATTCTCGTCAACATTACCGCCGGTCCCGATTTGGGTATGGACGAGTTTGCCGCGGTGGGCGAAGCCATTAGCGACTTTGCCTCGGAAAACGCGTTGGTGGTCATCGGCACGGTGCTCGACGAAGGGGTACGGGATGAGTTGCGAGTCACGGTGGTCGCTACCGGTCTGGGGCACACCGAGACTATCCGAGACAAGGATGTGCGCCTGGTGACACCGAGTGGCAATGGCGACATGGACTATCGGCGCTTCGATATGCCGACCGTGATGCGCAAGCAGCCTCCCAAGGAGGGGGCGCTCGCCAGTCCGGTAGCGGCGCATGCAGAATACCTCGATATTCCGGCCTTTCTGCGGCGCCAGGCGGATTGAGTAAGCCATGGGCTCCCAACACGTTCGGCTCGCAACTGCAGTGCCGAGACCGCGCTCAAGCCGCACTTGTGGTGCGGCTGGCGGGTTTTCGGCGCTGCGACGGGCACATTAGGAGGACTCAGGGGTGGCGCGTTTTTTCTTGATCTTGTGATTTTATGATACCATTTAGTGCTTTTTAGCAGAGGATGCAGTAGAAACGATACGGATTCGGGAGGTGCTCGTTGGTACATCAGTGCACGTTGAAGAACGTGATTCGCGCCACCGGCGTTGGTTTACACACCGGCGAGAAGGTTTATTTGACCTTGAGACCGGCACCCGTGAACACGGGCATCGTCTTTCGGCGGGTGGACTTGGAACAGCCGGTGGCGATTCGAGCAAAGCCGGAAAACGTCGGGGATACGCGACTTTCTACGACCTTAGTCAGCGGCGATGTGCGGATCTCGACGGTGGAGCATCTTCTGTCTGCCATGGCGGGGCTCGCAATTGATAACGCGATCATCGATGTGAGCGCACCGGAGGTGCCGATCATGGATGGCAGTGCGGGCCCGTTCGTGTTCTTGATTCAATCCGCTGGGATCCGCAGACAAAGCGCTGCGAAGCAATTTCTACGCATCAGGCGTACCGTGCGCGTGGAGGAGGGGGACAAGTGGGCGAAATTTGAGCCATGGAATGGATTCAAGATTTCCTTTTCCATTGACTTTGATCACCCGGTGTTTCGGGACTCTGCCACGAACACGACGATAGATTTCTCCACGACCTCTTACGTGCGCGAGATCAGCCGAGCGCGTACCTTTGGCTTTATGCGCGATCTGGAGCATCTGCGAGAGAACAATCTGGCCCTTGGCGGCAGTTTGGACAATGCGGTGGTGGTGGATGACTATCGGATTCTGAACGAGGACGGCCTGCGCTATAAGGATGAATTTGTCAGACACAAGGTACTGGATGCCATTGGCGATCTCTACCTTCTTGGATATGGGCTGATCGGCGCCTTTGCCGGGCACAAGTCGGGTCATGCGCTCAATAACAAGCTGTTGCAGGCTCTGCTCGCGGACCAGGCCGCCTGGGAGCTGGTGAGCTTCGGCCAGGCGCAACCGGCCCCCATCATCTTCGCCCAACCGGCCGCCGTGGGTTAGGAGAACACGGCGCGCGGGCGCGGTTGTCCGAGGGGAGCACCTGTTGGTCGCGAGCGTGCGCCACGCCAGGTCCCAAGCGACTCCCGCGAGAGAGCACCGCAGGAACCTCTGGGCCGGGCCGTCGGTCCATACCTTGGGAAGGCGACGGAATACGGTTTAACGGGTTCACGGTTTCCACCGGCTAGGGTTGCCGTCCTAGGAAAGCGCGTGGGGCACTTCTACTGCACGCCAAGTGCGCAAATCCGATAGAATACATCCTGACCATCCACCAGCCGCCTGTCCTGATCCGGGCATCACCGACCGGGTCCGGCGAGGGCGTTAGCTGGTGGAGAATCATCCCTTAGCGCGGGGCTGTGTGTTTGCCCTCAGGGCCGTGACGATCGTTACGTTCGTTTCCGGTCGCAGTGGGTCCGCGCAAGTCCGATAGATAAGATGACGAATTATGGTTACGAGCCTGCTTAGGAAGCTTATTGGTAGTCGAAACGAGCGCTTGTTGCGCCGTTTGGGACGCACCGTTGCCCGTATTAACTCCCTCGAGCCGGACCTGCAGGAGCTCACCGACAGCGCGCTTGCCTCCAAAACCGAGTCGTTCCGCCAACGGGTGGCCAATGGCGAAGGCCTTGATGCATTACTACCCGAAGCGTTCGCCGTGGTGCGCGAAGTCGGTCGGCGCGTGCTCGAAATGCGCCATTTCGACGTTCAGCTCATCGGCGGGATGGTGCTGCACGATGGCAAGATTGCGGAGATGAGAACCGGCGAGGGTAAGACGCTGGTGGCTACTCTGGCAGCCTATCTCAACGCGCTCTCGGGTCGCAGTGTGCACATCGTCACGGTCAACGATTACCTGGCGCGTCGGGATGCGGAGTGGATGGGGGAAATCTATCATTTCCTCGGCATGCGCACCGGCGTTGTGGTACCGGGCATGACGCCCGAGGAAAAGCGGGCGGCGTATGCCGCAGACGTGACCTATGGGACCAATAATGAGTTTGGTTTCGATTACCTGCGTGACAACATGGCGTTCGCCATGGCCGACAAGATGCAGCGTGATGTCAGTTACGCCATCGTGGACGAAGTCGACTCGATTCTCATCGACGAGGCCCGCACGCCGCTTATTATCTCGGGCCCAACGGATGAGAACTCAGAACTGTATGTGCGCATCAACCGTCTGATCCCCAAGCTCGTTCGTCAGCAAACCGAGGACGGCCCGGGCGACTACAGTGTCGATGAGAAGGCGAGGCAGGTTTTCCTTACCGAGGACGGTCATCAGCATGTGGAGCGGTTGCTCGAGCAAGCCGGTATGCTCAAGCCCGGTGAGAGCCTCTATGACGCCGGCAACATCGGGCTGATGCATTACCTGAACGCGGGGCTGCGCGCCTACGCGCTGTTTCAGCGTGATGTGGACTACATCGTAAGGGACAATCAGGTGGTGATTGTCGATGAGTTTACCGGGCGCACCATGCCCGGGCGGCGGTGGTCAGAAGGACTGCACCAAGCCATGGAAGCCAAGGAAGGTGTTCCCATACAGAATGAGAATCAGACGCTCGCCTCGATTACCTTTCAGAATTATTTCCGACTGTACGGAAAGCTTGCCGGAATGACTGGCACCGCGGATACCGAAGCGGCGGAATTTCAACAGATTTACGGGTTGGAAGTGGCCGTCATTCCGACCCACATGCCGATGATCCGAAAGGACTTGCCCGATCTCGTCTATCTCACCAAGGCAGAAAAATTCGCTGCGGTTGTCGACGATATCAAGGATTGCCGCGGGCGGGAGCAACCGATTCTGGTCGGTACCACCTCCATCGAGACCTCTGAGTATCTATCGCGACAGCTTGACGCAGAGGGCATATCCCATCAGGTGCTCAATGCCAAACAGCACGCTCGCGAGGCAGAAATTATCGCTCAAGCGGGTCGGCCCGGGACCGTCACCATCGCCACCAATATGGCTGGGCGGGGCACCGACATCGTGTTGGGCGGTAACCTCCAGTCGGAGCTCGCTTTGGCGGTCGATACCGATGAGGTTTCCCAAGAGCGCATCCGCAAGGCGTGGCAGGTGCGCCACGATCGGGTCCTGGAAGCGGGGGGCGTGCATATCATCGGTACCGAACGTCACGAATCTCGGCGCGTGGACAATCAGCTGCGCGGGCGATCGGGCCGCCAGGGCGACGTCGGGTCAAGCCGCTTCTATTTGTCGCTCGAGGATGACCTGATGAGGATATTCGCCTCGGAGCGTGTTTCGGCCATCATGCAAAAGCTCGGTATGCAGCCGGGCGAGGCGATTGAGCATCCTTGGGTTACTAAGGCGATCGAGAATGCGCAACGCAAGGTGGAGGGTCGCAATTTCGACATTCGGAAGCAGCTGTTGGAATACGATGATGTGGCCAATGATCAACGCAAGGAAATCTATGCGTTGCGCAATGAGCTTATGGCGAGCGACGACGTGTCCGAGCAGGTGCGCGCCATTCGCCGCGATGTGGTCAGCGAGGTCATCGACGCGCATATTCCGCCAGACAGCCTAGATGAGCAGTGGGACGTGGCGGGGCTGGAAGAGGCCATCGAACGGGAGTTCGGGTTGCATCTACCCATTGCCAAATGGCTTGAAGAGGATGAGGCGTTGCATGAAGAATCCCTGCGCGCCCGGGTCCTGGAAACGTTGGAGCAAGCCTATCAGTCCAAGGAGAAGCTGACCGGCGCTGAGGTCTTGAGGCATTTCGAGAAGGCGGTTCTGTTGCAGGTGCTTGATGGCTCCTGGAAGGAGCATCTCGCCGCCATGGATTATCTGCGCCAGGGCATTCACCTGCGGGGCTACGCGCAAAAGAATCCGAAACAGGAGTATAAGCGGGAAGCATTTCAGATGTTTCAGACGCTGCTTGAGGGTATCAAGCGCGAGGTGATCGGTATTCTGTCGCGCGTGCAGGTGCGTGCCGAGGCGGATGTTGAAGCCGTTGAGGCGCAGCGTCGGCGCACCGCTCCTTTGCAATTTGAGCATCCCGGGGTTGGCACCGCTGGGGATGATAAGGGGGAACACGCGCCGGCGCAGGCAGCCCCTACCAAGGTGCCTTACGTGCGCCAGGGCCCCAAGGTGGGCCGAAATGAACCTTGCCCCTGCGGATCAGGGAAAAAATACAAGCATTGCCACGGCCGTTTGAGCTAATGGTTGGAAAAAAAGCGGGCGCGAGGTAACAGACCGCCATGGCTGTTGGGTTCACTGAAACGTCGCCGCTCGAGGGGGTCAAAGGCGTTCGCCTCGGTGTCGCCCGTGCCCAAGGGCGTTACCGCGACCGGCCCGACCTGCTGATCATCGAGCTCGCCGAAGGCAGCACGGCTGCCGCCCTGTTTACGCGCAACGCCTTTTGTGCGGCGCCAGTCGAGGTCGCCCGCGCCCACCTCAAAGCTACCGCTCCCCGCTTTCTCCTCGTCAACTCAGGGAACGCCAATGCGGGTACCGGCCGCCAGGGAAAGGAGGACGCCGTGGCCTGTTGTTGCGAAGTGGCGCGATTGGGTGGTTGCGGCAAACAGGCGGTGCTGCCATTTTCCACCGGTGTGATGGGAGAGCCGTTGCCGCTGCGCCGGATCGTGGAAGCCATTCCGAAGGCCCTAGCGGATCTCGATGCACAGCACTGGAGCGAGGCGGCGCGGGCCATCATGACCACGGACACGGTTCCAAAAGCGGTGTCGCGACGGGTCCGGTGGGAAGGCCAAAGCTACTTGGTAACCGGCATTGCCAAGGGATCCGGAATGATCCGTCCGGACATGGCCACCATGCTGGCTTTCTTGGCAACGGACGCGCCCATCCCCCAAACGCTCTTGCAGCAGTGCTTGGCCGGCGCGGTGCAAGAATCGTTTAACCGCATTACCGTAGACGGGGATACTTCGACCAATGATGCCTGTGTGCTGGTGGCCACCGGCCGCGGGGGGGGAGCGGCTTTATCGGGGTCGGACAGCACCGCTTATCGGAGGTTCGGTGCGGCCGTGGAGGAGGTCTGCGCGGTGCTGGCGCAAAGTATCGTTCGCGATGGCGAGGGAGCGACCAAATTTATTACCGTCGCGGTCGAACAGGGGCGCACCGGCGAGGAATGCTTGGATGTTGCCTACGCGATTGCGCAATCACCGCTGGTCAAGACCGCCTTCTTTGCTTCGGACCCGAATTGGGGACGAATTCTCGCCGCGGTGGGCCGCGTCGGCTTGGCGCACCTCGACATCAGCAGAATCGCGATTTGGTTGGACGACTGCTGCATCGTCACCAACGGCGCGCGCGCCCCTGCATACCAGGAAGCCGACGGCGGCCGCGTCATGGCCAAGCCGGAGATTACGGTGCGCGTCCAGCTTGGCAGGGGCACGCAGAGTGCCACGGTGTGGACCTGCGATCTGTCCCACGGGTATGTCTCGATCAATGCCGAGTACCGGAGTTAGTCGCCCTGCGGCCCGG
>JAGTVB010000100.1 GCA_018224385.1 Gammaproteobacteria bacterium | reverse complement strand
GAAAGGCCCCCAAGACCGCTGTTCCCGACAGCCTGGAGCGTTTTCCTTCAGCATGCTGAACTCGAGGACTGTCGCTACCGTGGAGGTACCCCGTCGGTAGCACAGCCCTGGCGGGGCCATGTATCGGTCAGGTTGGCTGGGTAAAGGAGCCGCGTTGAAAATCTCCACGAGCCGCGCAAGAGCGGCGCACTGGTGAGACACGGCGTTGCAAGGCGTTTCGCACGCCCTGCCCCTGGAGGTTTGCCCCCTGAGACCAGATCGCAACACTCAGACCGGCTCCGACCCCTACTGTGTTGCTCCTTGGGGTCAAGCGCTTTGGCACGAGCCATCATCCTTGACATGGCGTCTCTTGCAGTCACAGCAGAACGGGAAGCGGAACGCCTTCTCATGAGGTGAGTCGCGTGTTTGAAGCTCCTGGCTTTCCACCTGAAACGGTGCCGATACTCTTCTGGGTCTCGTGGCTGGTTCTTTTCTACCTGGCTTGGCCCCGCCTGGTAAGCATTGCACGCCGCCTTTTGCGCAAGCGCTCGGGCGGAAAAGCCGTCAGGTTAATCGTTCCCCCCCTGAGGCCCAGGTGGGACCTGATTCTTGAAAAAAACCTGGCGCGAGCCACCCTGCTTTTTCTTGGACTTTCACTTCTGGAGCTTCTTTTTCGACGTCCGCAGTTAGTGCGTTTTACCCTCCCCCTCTTTGCGCTGTGCCTGGGACTGACGATGCTGGTCCGATGGTGGCGACGTCATTCCCGCCAGAGTCTGGATCAACGTGAGATTGTATTTCCTCATGTGTCCGATCGCACGGCCCTCGGCCTGCGCCTGCTCAAGGTTGAAGATCTGCTTCAGAATCTCCGCCATATTGCAGTGGAACTCGCCAAGAAAGGCGAGCCCAAAAAGGAAGTCGCCGTCGAGCTGCGAGAATTGATAGAAAAAGTCCGGAAGTTTCTGGTGGAGATTCGATTGGAGCCGCCCGATTCACCGGTGCTTCGGCAAGCGCGATCCATGTTTATACGCCTGGAAACACTCACGGATTCTTTCGAGTTGCTGGCGCACTTATCCGATGAAGCCGAAGTTCGCGGGCTATCCAACGGTCTCATCGAGATTCTTACCAGCGCCAAGAGCGCATTCGAGGAGTTGCGACTGGCGCAAAGCGAACAACTCACCAACCAGATCGATATCTTGATATCGGTACTACGTCATCTCTACAAGAACGAAATGTAATGCTTTCCTGCACATCGAGACGACGTATTTTAACAGCGTGCCGCATGCCTGAGAGCGTGTTTTACAACATGCTCTGAGATAAGTTTTTAGGATTTACTGACCACAACCGGCGGCCAGCCACCTCCTAGTGCTTTGTAAAGGGTGATTATATCGAACAGTATTTGCTGGTGATTTTGGAGCAGCTCCTGCGATCCGCCGAGCAGTGACCGTTCGAATTCGAACACCTCCAGTTGCGTCGCCATACCAGACTCCAAGCGCGTGCGGACCAGGTTTGCTACGGCCTCCAAATATTTTACCCGATCTTCTATTTCCCGCCGCTGTTCACGGTGATTATAGAGATTCACCAGGGCATTTTCCACTTCCTGAAACGCATTGATAACTGTTAGCCGATAGGTGTTTTCCGCTACCTTCGCTTGCGCCTCGGTCACCTCGATGGTGGCTTGTATATTGGGATCAAAAATGGGGATGTTTATGGATGGACCTATACCGAATGTCCAGAATTTGACCGCTGCTGACAATAGATTGCTGACCCCGCCGGTTCCCGTCAATGATATTGACGGTAGTTTGGCTAATCTTGCCTTACCTACTAATTGGTGGAGGGCTAACAGATTATATTCTGCTGCGATAATATCCGGCCTCCGCGAGAGCAGATCGGACGGTATACCCGACGGCACATCGGGGATCATGACCGTGTTTTGTAGATCTGCCGAAGATACCTGGAAGTCGCCAGAAGGAATGCCCAGCAAGGTGGCCAATTCATTTTGTGTGATGGCGCGCCGCCGGTTTAATTCCAGCAACTGCGTCTGTAACAAACTGATTTCCGCCTTTTGCGCGATCACCTCCGCCCGCAACCTTAGGCCCTGTTGCATTTGCCGTTCAAAGGTTGAGAGTATGGCGCGCGACGTCTCCAAGGCTTTATTTTGATATTCGATCTGCTCCCCAAATTGACGGATGAGAACGTATTTATCTGCCACGGACGCTGTGATAAATAACCACGTACCCCGCCAGTCCGCTTCCGTTGCGTGATAGGCTGCTTGTTGCGCCGCGATGCCTTTCTTCAACTTACCCCAAATATCCAGCTCCCAGCTCAATGCACCCGCCGTCTCAGCAACCGACAGCGAAGCCGGTGACCCACCGACCTCTCCCCCAATTTGTCTTTGCGCACTACCTCCTAGTGATAAAAGGGGTAATCTTGCCGCTTCTCCCCTTTGAATCCCCGCTTTCGCTTCTTCGACCCGCGCCGCGGCAACTTGGATATCGATGTTGTCCGTCAGCGCTTTCTCAATCAAGGAGTTTAAATACAAATCCTGAAACTCAGTCCACCAATCTAATCGAATAACTTCCGTGCCCTTCGATGGATCGATTGGATTAAGCGACCAGCCGGTCTTTGCGGGCGTTTCCGGTCGGTCATAATCAGGTCCAGAGACCGTCGAGCACGCGCCAATGAATATTATCAATGATGTTGCTAGAAATTTCGTGATCATGCACAATTTTCCTTGTCCATCATGCGGTAATTCTTGGCATGGTTCAAAGCAGCGCAGCAATTTTACTGCCGACTAAAAAAATGGCCTTAGTCATCGTTTCGTCAGGGTCGCTCTGCGAAACACAGCATCGGCGCTGAACAATCACCGGTACCGGCGGCGCAGGCGCCCAGTGTCGACAAGATCGTCCCCAACGATGTTGAACAGCGGCAAGCGCAGGCCGTAGGATTAACGTTCGAGAGAAAGGCGCCAACGCACTCGCCGCTGGACCGATACTGGCCCGGTTTGGATTACTCTTGGGATTCCGCTTCGCTTCCTTCAGGTTGCCCAGGCGCGCCCCGGAAGCGTAAATCGCATCGATGACGACAGTATTCACCCTGCTTTGGCTCGCTTTACAGAGTATATCAGCAGTCGCATAATGAATGAAATTGATGCTGGGAAGCGAATTCAAAGACGTCTTGAAGGCTGCCAGAGCAGGCTCCGCTACAAGGCCAACGGCGCTGCTACCAAATAGGTTAGTTAATACCGTTCGCCATTTAAAGACGCATCGGTTGGCAGAATCGGCCAAGAGTACGCCGTTAAAGAGTCAGCTGATGGGAAACGGCCAGCGCCAGGATTTGACCACCTGAGAGGATGCTTAGAGCGTGTTTTAAAACCCCGGAGAGCGCAGGCAGAACAAGGCGCACGGTGGCGAGAAACCGGAGTGTACAAGCGAGTACTTGAGGATTT
>JAGTVB010000099.1 GCA_018224385.1 Gammaproteobacteria bacterium | reverse complement strand
GGATGCCGGACTCAAGTCTACAAGGATGTATTCACGACGTCCCTTGAGGCAAGGCGACTGGCTGCCACCCGGACGAAACGATGACCATGGGCGTTTTTGGTGTAATCGGCAGCTGCAGAAGGTTTGCTGCCGGACTTCATGCTTTTTCCGCTGCGGCGCTGCTTCGGCCTTTTTGCATCTAACTAGCCGGTGTGGGCCGGGGTCGCGGCAGTACGCCTCACCAATATGCTCGCTGCCCCCGATGCAGACGCCTTGACGTTGAATCGACCGTCCGCCGGCTGAGAAGCTGTTTAAAAACTATTGCGCTTGCCACAGCAGCGTTATACGCGCTGGCTTAGCCTATATTATTCAGTCCACTCCCAAGATGGTGCAACTCAGGGGTTTGCCGGATGCAATGATTGCAGCAAACCATCATACCGAATAAAATACTGTCAATTCAATACCATTTGTGGGTTTACCACAACAAGAAGGACGCGCATAGCACAGTTGCGTCGCCGCCGGGTCGCAGTCGCTGGCTGTCACAGAGGTCTAAGGCGAGGCTTCCCTTCCTTTTTGCGTGGGCGGGGTAAGGTGGCGCATGATCAGTCCGAGCGTAGAGACGATTATGCCTGCAGGCGTGCCGTTTCGGAACCGCACTTGCCGCTCCTGGTTTGTATGGGGCCGCAGCTACAGGCACACCGCCATGGATTGTGACCAAGATCAGGATAATGTAAGCCAACACGGTTTGGCGGAAAGCGAGCCTTAGAGGCTGTCTTAAAACCTGCTGCGCTGGTCATCGCGGCGTGGCGCGGTGGCTTTCCGCCGCCGAAGAGTGCTGAAGTACCCACCCAGCGCACTCGGGGCAGCGGCAAGCGAATTACCTTGCGCAAGAGACACGTTGCTTCTGAAGGCATTATGAGGTGGACTAGCAATCACGCTGCGCATGGGCATGTCGACTGCGGTTCCCCTTCGGAGAACGGTCATCTGCCCACCGTCAACACCATCAGCAAATGGAAACATATGGAAGTGGCTCGCAAATGTTCTAGGAGCCGCTGTGGCACTGCAGCGGGTGTGGCCCCAGTGTATTTAACATCGACCGTTACCAACACTGGGGGCAGTATCTCCAGCATTTCATTATTCTCATCTTCACCTTCATCTCCACTAGCCGCGCGAGGCTATTGCCGTGACCATGGGTCGGTGAGCGGGGTAAGGAGCGTGCGGCTTGTCTTGCGCTCTCGAGGCATCGGCAGAGGGAGCAGAGCAAAAACACAATTGAGATCCAACGAATGAACATTCCCAACCTCACAGAAGACTTGCGACGAATCGCAGAGGCGAGGCATCACGATCCGTTCGAGGTGCTCGGTCGCCATCAGGAAGGCGATGGCATCGTGGTCAGGGCCAACATCCCAAACTGCATCGATGTGACCATCGCCGAGGGGATGTTGCCGATGGAACGCATTCCCAATACCGACATTTTCGAATGGCGTGGTGATCCCGATGGGCTTCCCGCTCACCATCGCTTCATTTGGCGGGACGCGGGACATCATGAGCACATCGTTCACGATCCTTACACGTTCTTGCCGCAGGTGAGCGATTTCGACCTGCACCTCTTCAACCAGGGACGCCACTGGCATGCCTACCGATTCCTAGGGGCGCACCCGCGGATGGTGGACGGTATCGCCGGCATCGCGTTTGCCGTATGGGCTCCCAATGCGGAGCGGGTGAGCGTGGTGGGTGATTTCAACCACTGGGATGGCCGTGCACATCCCCTCAGAGTGCGCGGAGGCAGTGGTGTTTGGGAGCTCTTTATACCCGAGCTTGAGGGGGGGCTTATTTATAAGTTCGAAATTCGTAACCGCAATACGGGTATGGTGTTTCTCAAGACCGATCCCTACGGACAGCGGTTTGAGTTGCGTCCGAGTACAGCCTCAATCGTGGTAGATGAAACCGCGTTTGCCTGGACCGATGAGGCGTGGCTGGAAAAACGCTCATCCCGCGATTGGCTCCACGCGCCCATGTCCGTCTATGAGGTGCACTTGGGATCCTGGCAAAGAGGCCCGGAAGGCGAATTCTTGACCTACGGGGAACTTGCCGAGCAGCTCGTACCCTATGTCAAGGACCTGGGATTCAGCCATATTGAGTTACTGCCCATCACGGAGCATCCCTTTGATGCGTCATGGGGATACCAGAGCACCGGCTATTTCGCACCCACGAGCCGCTTTGGCAAGCCGGATGATTTCCGCTATTTCGTTAATTACTGTCATCAGCATGACATCGGTATTATCCTCGATTGGGTGCCGGCACACTTTCCAAAAGATGCCCATGGCCTTGCGCGTTTTGACGGCGAGCCCGTTTATGAGCACGCAGATCCGCGCCAGGGAGAACATTTGGACTGGTCCACCCTGATTTATAACTATGGACGTCATGAGGTGTGCGTCCTTCTGCTGTCCAGCGCCGTGTTTTGGGTGGAGGAACTTCATCTCGACGGGCTGCGAGTGGATGCCGTGGCGTCGATGCTGTATCTCGATTATTCGCGGGAGGAGTGGATTCCCAATAAATACGGCGGCCGGGAGAATCTTGAGGCGATGGAGTTTCTTCGCGAGCTCAATGCCGTGATTCATGGGCAACATCCCGGGGTATTGGTGATGGCCGAGGAGTCCACCTCTTGGCCGCAAGTGACCCGTCCCACCTATGTGGGGGGACTGGGGTTCAGCATGAAGTGGAATATGGGTTGGATGAACGACACCCTGCGGTACATGTCTCACGATCCTGTGTACCGTCAGTACCACCACGATCTGCTGACGTTTAGCATGCTGTATGCGTTTACGGAAAACTTTCTACTGCCCTTTTCTCATGACGAGGTGGTGCACGGAAAGGGGTCCATGCTCAATAGAATGCCCGGGGATGAGTGGCGCCGCTTTGCCAACTTGCGTCTGCTCTACACGTACATGTTTACCCATCCCGGAAAGAAGCTTCTGTTCATGGGGACAGAATTTGGTCAAGGGACGGAATGGGACAGCGCAGGGATCCTAGACTGGTATGTGCTTCAATATCCGTTCCACAGCGGACTGCAGCGGCTGGTCAAAGATCTGAATGCGCTCTATCACCACTCAGCGGCGCTCTATTACTATGAATTCGAGTGGCAGGGATTTGATTGGATCGATTGTCATGACGCTCAGCAGTCGATTCTCAGCTACCTCCGCAAGAGCGATAATGAATTCTTGGTGGTGGTGGTGAACTTCACGCCCATACCCCGCTACGGCTACCGTATCGGCGTACCGAGTCCCGGTGCCTATCGAGAAATCTTCAATTCCGACTCGGAGTTCTATGGCGGCAGTAATGTTGGAAACGGTGGAGGGGCTCTCATCGCCGAGGAAATGCCGTGGATGGATCGGCCTTATTCGCTGTCGATTACCTTGCCACCACTGGCCGGCATTGTGCTGCAGCTGGAGCCGGAGCCAGAAGCGATCCCGGGAGAACAAAAGCACCGAGCAGACACGCAGGTGGTCGCGGAAGTCGAGGTGCTGCGGTCTGAGCTGGCTGAGTTGCGCTCGCAGTTGAAGGAGGACCACGAGACCCACGAAGGCGATGATAAGCCCCGGGCAAGCGGGGTGGCGCAGACGAAATCTGATGATGCAGAGGTGCCACCTTCACCGACCACGAAGGGCCGCAGGCCAAAAGGCTGAACTGGAATGGGGATGGTGGCAGGCTTCGCGATGATCGAGATATTTCCAAGGCTGTTGTAAAAAATAACCGCCCTTGCACAGCGGTGTCGAGCGAGCGCGCGGCACCGACATGTGGCCCAAGGTCTTTTCGAATGGCCGCAACGCTGCACCCCGCGGGGGGCGATACCCGTGCAGTTCAGGAGTGCGCCTGGCGGCGCCGGTGTGCGCGTTGTTATGGCGGTTTCTTAGTCATCGATGCTCAATACCACCTTCCCCATGGGAGCCGCTCGTTCCAAGAATTCATGGGCTCTAGCCGCTTCGGCGAGGGGAAATACCTCCGCGACATGGATCTTGAGCTTTCCCGCATCGATCCGATTGGCGCACTGCCTTAGAATTTCGCCCTGGTGCTGCTGAGCGTCCGGTAGATCAGCCAGCATCGGCGACAGCATAAGCTCGAATCCGATACGAAGATTACGCTGTCTCGCTAACGTCCAGTCGACATCATTGCCTGGCTGGAGCAGCGTGACCACATCCCCATAGCAGCTCACGGCCGCAAAGGTCTGTTGGAATGTGGCGCCGCCAACGGTATCGAGCGCCATGGCTACCCCTTGGCCCTGGGTCCATGCCATGACAGCACCAACGAAATCCTCGCTCTTATAGAGGATCGATCGCGCAGCCCCCAAGGTTTCGGTAAACGCGGCTTTCGACGCAGCGCCGACGGTCGTGGCAATGCGAGCACCTGCGTGCCGGGCGAGTTGTACCGCCACGTGACCAACGCCGCCGGCCCCGCCGTGAATCAGCACGGCCTGCTGGGGTGCGATATGCGCCCGGTCGTATAGGGATTCCCAAGCGGTGATAAGTACCAGCGGCGCCGCGGCGGCCGTTACGAAGTCGAGCCGTTTTGGTTTGTTTGCCAGAAAATGTTCCTCAACGGCCACGTATTGGGCGTAGGTTCCTGTTTTGTCACCAAAACCGCACCGGCAGAAGTAGACCTCGTCGCCAGGTTTGAAGTTGGCCACGGATGGGGCAACAGCTTCCACGATACCTGCACCGTCACAGCCCAATACCACGGGGGTGTGCAATGGATATGGGCTTGGGTTGGCGCGCAGCTTGGTATCAACTGGATTAACGCCGGCGGCCTTGAGGCGCACAAGGACTTCGTGGTCGCCGCGCAGGGAGGGTTGCGGCACGTCTTGAAGCTGCAGCACTTGCGGGGCTCCGACAGCGGATCGTACAGCCGCTTTCATGGTGGACTGTCTCCTCTAATGGTTTGCCTTAAGCTGGTGGATAAAGCGGCGGCGCCTCCCTCCCGATAAGCGGCCTTAAGTAGTGCGGGCTCCTCGCTCATCTCGCGTGGAGAGGGCTCGTCGCCAGCGGCCCGTCCTCATGGTCCCCGGGCCACTCGCTAGGGTCTTTTCACGCGTTCTCAGTCGACGCGATACCGTCGTCCTATTGTGGAGGAAGTGGCCGGGTAATCAAGCATGGACGCGGCGCTCGAAGGGACTGCACGCGCGTTGCCGCCCCTCTAGGGAGCGCCGTCACGATGGTCCGTGGATGCGATTACCAGGAAATCACCAGCGGTGCCGGGCGGTACGCCGTGGCGTCTGGGCTCGATGTGCGGTTAAATAGCTGGGGCGATGGAACGGTCCTACGAGCAGAAAGCCGGCGAGGAAGCCGCCGATATGGGCCCAAAATGCGACCCCCCCTTCGGTGCCGCCGAGCGCCGGCAGGCCACCGAGGAGCTGGAGCAAGAACCAATAGCCGAGCATCGCGAATGCCGGCACTGACAGCGTCGTGATAAAGAATCCCAGGATTACCAAAGTGTAAATGCGTGCGCGCGGATAGAGGCGGACATAGCCACCCATCACGCCCCCTATGGCGCCTGAAGCGCCCACCATCGGGACTGCGCTGGATGGATCGGTGAGCACCTGGGTGGCGGCCGCCGCCAGCCCGCAGCTGAGGTAGAAGAAAACAAATCGCAGCGCCCCCATCGCGTCTTCGACATTATCGCCAAACACCCAGAGAAACCACAGATTGCCGATGAGATGGAACCAGCCGCCATGCATGAACATGGAGGTCAAGGGCGTCACGAGGCTGACTGTTCCATCCAGGACACAGCGGACTTCATCGCTGAGCGGCACCAGGGTTCCGCGGGGAACCAATTGGAGCAGGTCACCGGGAATGAGACCGAAGGTGCAGATGGAGCGCGCGAGCGTGGTGGGACTTCCCAAACCTTGGAGAAAAATCCATACACCGAGGTTAATCGCGATAATCACCAGGGTGGCGATGGCCGAGCGCACCGTGGGATTTTCATCATGAAGCGGAAACATCGGGGTTACTGGGGGGCGTGTCTATGGGCCGGTTTAGAGGCTGGCTTAGTGGTTACCGCCGCTGTTCTAGCCGTGTTGCGCGGCGCCTCGCCCTCATGTACTCGCCGGTACACTGCGGCTGTCCGCCGCCCCCCCAAGGGGCCCGGCGCTTCGGGGCTCGCTAACCGCGGCTTAACATCGTGGTAGACCGATTTTGTGGCCCCCGTGCGCTTGGCTTTTCCGGCGCTCGCGACATGCTTAAGGCCGCTTATTATTACGCTTCGCTGACACCGTACTGTTGCGCATAGTAATGACGATAGTCGCCACGGCGCACCCGTTCCCACCAGCGGCGATGCGCTAAGTACCAACGCACAGTCTGTTCGAGACCGTCGGCGAAGGCATAGGTGGGGTGCCATCCGAGCTCGTTGCGCATTCTCGATGCATCAATGGCATAACGCCGGTCATGGCCAGGGCGATCGGTGACGAAGGTGATGAGATCGCGCCGGGGCCGCTTGCTGGGCAACATACCGTCGAGGCAATTGCAGATCTGCTGGACAATGTCTAAATTTTCCCGCTCATTGCTCGCACCGATGCTGTAAGTCTGACCCTTCTCGCCGGCGGCGAGCACCGCTTCAATGCCGCGGCAGTGATCTTCGACATGCAGCCAATCGCGTACATTGCATCCATCGCCGTAAACAGGAATCGGCTTGTTCTCGAGGGCGTTGATTATAGTAAGCGGTATGAGCTTCTCAGGGAACTGGTAGGGGCCATAATTGTTTGAGCAGTTGGTGGTCAGGACGGGAAGTCCATAGGTGTGGAAATAGGCCCGCACCAGATGATCCGCCGCCGCCTTGGAAGCCGCGTAAGGGCTGTTCGGCCGATACCGGCTGGTCTCGGTGAAAGGAGGTTCGTGGCGTTCCAGGCTGCCGAACACTTCGTCAGTTGAGACATGTACCAAGCGCTGTCCGCGCCGCGCGTTTACCCAGGCTTTGCGAGCCGCTTCAAGTAGGGTGAAGGTTCCCTGTACGTTCGTGCGGATGAATGCTTCGGGTCCCAGAATCGACCGATCGACGTGCGACTCGGCGGCAAAGTGAACAATCGTATCGATGTCGTTTTCAGGGAGGATTTCTTCAAGCAACTCGGCATCACAAATATCGCCGTGGATGAACTGATAGTTTGCCAATGACTCGAGCCCGCTCAGACTCTCCAGGTTGCCGGCATAGGTCAGCGCATCGAGTACCACCAAGCGATCGTCCGCGTGATGTGCGAGCCAATAGCGCACGAAATTGCTCCCAATGAACCCGGCTCCGCCGGTGACTAGCAGCTGTCGCATCGCTTAAGATCCCTCAGCATGGTGGTTAGACTCTCCCGCCAATGGGGAATTGTGAAACTGAGCAACGACCTTATCTTGGCTTTGCTCAGCAGGCTGAACGCGGGCCGTGGTGCGGGACGCGGGAATGCCTGGGTGGGCACCGGCTCAATGCGTTGGGCTTTCACCGGAAAGCCGGCACGGCGCCCTTCTTCGACGGTGGCCACCGCCAAGTCGTACCAGGATGCAACGCCCTCGTCCGTATAGTGATAGGTGCCGGCGAGCGCCTGATCGAGCAGGTCGGCGAGCGCGTGGCTGAGGCTTGCGGTGCAAGTCGGAGTACCTAATTGATCGTCGACCACGCGCAGGTGTTGCCTTTCGCAGGCGAGGCGCAGGATGGTTTTGACGAAATTTCGACCTGCAATACCGTACAGCCACGCGGTGCGCACGATGATCGTATCGGGACGGTAGGCTCGCGCCAGCTCTTCACCCTCCCATTTGGAACGGCCGTAGACGCTCAGCGGACTTGCCTGATCGTCCTCGCGGTAGGGTTGATAGTGATGGCCGTCAAAGACGTAATCGGTCGATAGCTGGAGCAGGCGGCCCCCGTAGCTCCCCAAAGCCTGCGCGAGCTGTCCTACCGCATCCCGGTTGATGCGGTAGGACAGCTCGGGCTCGGACTCCGCCTCGTCGACCTGAGTATATGCCGCGCAATTGACCACCCACGCCGGGCGAAGCGACACGATCTTATCCCTTATCTGGTCCAGGACGGTAAGATCCAGCTCCTGGTAGGTCGGGGTGATCACTTCGTATCCCCGCGCCCGCAGTACCGGCACTAAGGCCTGGCCCAGTTGTCCGTCG
Organism: Gammaproteobacteria bacterium; assembly: GCA_018224385.1. Lineage (GTDB taxonomy): Bacteria > Pseudomonadota > Gammaproteobacteria > HK1 > HK1 > JAGTVB01. Next base: position 6,513 of record JAGTVB010000099.1, on the reverse strand, counting down.
GCACCGGTAACGAGGATTTTTTCGGTGACGGGCTGAGCGTTCACACCTCCTCCTCGAGAATTTCCATGAGATATTGGCCGTAACCATTTTGCGTAAGCTCAGCGGCCAGGTATTCGAGCTGCTCGCGCGAAATGTAGTCCATGCGATAGGCGATTTCCTCGAGGCAAGCGACTTTGAGGCCCTGTCGCACTTCGATGGCCGCGATGTAGTTCGAAGCTTGTTGCAGAGATTCGTGGGTGCCGGTATCCAGCCATGCAACACCGCGACCCAGCTTCTCGACCTGGAGCTGACCCTGGTCGAGGTAGGTCTGGTTGAGATCGGTGATTTCAAGCTCGCCGCGAGCGGAGGGGCGCAGTGAGCGGGCGATGTCAACCACCTGGTCGTCGTAGAAATAGATGCCGGTGACGGCATAGTGAGACGGTGGATCGACGGGCTTTTCCTGAATTCGCAGAGGTTTCCCGGCCTCGTCGAATTCCACTACGCCGTACCGCTCTGGGGCGTTGACACGGTAGGCAAAGACAGTGGCTCCTTGGGTACGTGTCGCGACCCGTTGCAGCGTTTCGGTAAGCCCATGGCCATAGAAAATGTTATCGCCGAGAATCAAACAGCACGGCTCACGGCCGATGAATTTTTGGCCGATGAGAAAAGCCTCCGCGAGGCCCCGCGGTTGTGGCTGTTCGGCATAATGCAGCGCGAGCCCCCACTGTTCACCGCTGCCGAGCAAGCGCTGGAAGCTGGGAAGGTCCCAAGGGGTCGAGATGATCAAGATGTCCCGCAATCCCCCGAGCATGAGAGTGGAAAGGGGATAATAGATCATAGGCTTATCGTAGACGGGAAGCAGCTGTTTGCTGACGCTACGGGTTATGGGATAGAGGCGGGTTCCCGAACCGCCCGCCAGAACGATACCCTTCATGCCTCTCTCCTTAGAAGCGGTTCTTAAAAGATTGCTGTCCTTGCGCCAGTAGTGTTGCGCGTCGGCGAGCAATGGTCTTTAGAATAAGCATTTTGTATGCCGGCTTGCTGTTGCTCAGTGCGATCCTGTTTGACGTGCTTCCACAACGACACCGCGCGCTATGCGACGCTGCCTGATAGTATAAAAGGTTTGCGCGCATTGGTAAGTATGAGCCTATTGGCGACAAGAGTTTGCCGCCTGCCGTTGACCTCGACCGTATCTCCCCGCATGCCGTAAAAGCGCAGCCGGAACGCAGCCCGTTGCCACTGGGCGAAGCCGTTGCCCTCAACTGAGGCGTGCAGGCGAAAGCGCTTCCCGTGCCGCTCAAGCACAAATTGGGTTCGCTGAAATTCTCCTCGCTGATAGGCGAAGCTCGACCCGTCATCCTCATATAACATAGTGCGCCGCTCACTGGCGTCATCGGGCATAAAGACATGCAGATCGACGATCTGAGGCTGATAACCGGCCGTGCTCAAAGGGGCCTCCGGCCAAGTGGCAATGACACTGCCACCCCGTGCGAAAACCGGGATATAGTGAATTGGTGCGGCCGTGTCGATGACTTGTGGTCCGCGGAAAATCTCGCCGGTGTGCCAGTGATGCCAACGTCCTTCCGGGAGATAAACGGTCCGATGGCGCTGGCCTGGCGCGTAAATGGGTGCAATCAACATGTGCTCCCCAAACAAGTAGGCATCGTCGACATCATGAGCCATGCTATCTGCTTGGAAATCAACAACAAGTGGTCTTTGGATCGGCGTTCCCTGTGTGGAAGCCTCGACGAATGCGGCATAGAGGTAAGGCATCAGCCGATAGCGCATCGCAATCGCTCGGCGGCACAGGTTTTCTACCGTGCTGCCGAACGACCAGGGATACTGGTCGGCCATGCCGGCAGCGCTGTGGTTGCGCAAAAAAGGGCCGAATGCCGCACACTGGTACCAGCGCACGAGGAGCTCTGGAAAACAGTTCCCAGCAAAACCGCCCACATCGGCTCCGACGAAGGGCTGTCCGGACAGCCCGAGCCCCATGCTCATCGGCATGCTCATCCATAAGTGGTCCCAACGGGAGAAATTATCGCCGAGCCAATTCGCGCAATAGCGCTGGATGCCCGCGCAACCGGCGCGACTCAGAACGAACGAACGGCGCTCCGGTATTGCTTGACGGCAGCCGTCCGCAGTGGCAAGGGCCATGAGGAGCGCGTAGTGATTATGATGACGCAGATGAGATTGTCGACCCTCATCAAACCTCATCGGCATTGGATCAATGGCGCCCGTTGCGGGTTCGTTCATGTCATTCCAGATGCCGGAGACACCGGTCGACGCCATGTGTTCGGCGATTTGCTGCGCCCACCATTGCCGGGTCGGCGCGCGCAGAAAGTCGGGAAATGCGCTTGGCCCTGGCCAGACCTGGCCGGTGTAGGTAGCGCCTCCTTCGGTTTTGCAGAAATGATCTCCGGCGCAGCCGTGCTCATAGGTGTGATAACCTGCTTCGATCTTGACCCCAGGGTCGATGATGGGCACGACCTGGAAACCCTCCCCCTTGAGTCGCGAGACGGTTTCGGAAGGGGCTGGAAAGCGTGCCTTGTCCCAGGTGAAGATGCGATAGCCATCCATGTGGTCAATGTCCAGCCATAAAGCGTCACAGGGGATGGCTCGGCTGCGATACTGCTTCGCCAGCTCGAGGAGACTCGCGCTGGTGTAGGGGTGCCAGCGGCACTGATGGTGGCCGAGGGCCCAAATGGGGGGACGCGGCATCTGGCCGGTAAGCCAGCTGAGACCCTCCAGAATGTTGGCTAAGGAGGGCCCGGCCAGCACATATTCGAGGTAATGACCGCCGAGAAAATAAATCCGGTAGTGATCGGGCGGTGAGAAGTCGAATTGAGCGCGAAAGGTGTTGTCCAGGAAAAAACCGGCCATGGCGGAACTGACTCGGTCCAAGCGGCAGAAAAAAGGAATAGAGATATAGTAGGGATCAAACGCCGTACCGCCCGGATCTTTGGGTGCATGACCCTGTTCATCAAGACCGAGGACATCCGTATTCCAAAGCGAGAAGGCGCGCCCCTTACGATTGAGCCGGCCGGTCTTTTGACCGAGTCCGAAGATGGCATCATCGGGCTTGCAGCGGCGCACCACAGCAAACATATCATTGAGCGTGCCGTAGGCTTGCGCAAGATGGGGGGCCGTGCGATGGCTCTCAAGAATTGGCGGCCCGTTTCGACGATAAATGTCGATGGCGAAGGGTGTCTTGCCGATTACGACATCGATCTGCTCTGTCGAAATCCACAGGGCTTGTGCTGTCTCCCTGAGCGTAAATGGGGCAACGAAATGAATGTCCCGGGTCGTCGAGAACGTCGGTTTCTCGTCGAACCGTTGCTGCCGACTGATATGAAAGCGGACGATATCGCTGCGTAGAACCTCCACCCGAAGCCGTTCACCGTCGACGGTTATTTCCACGCCGCCTTCGATACAGGTGTGCTTCTCAACCCGGTTGAGGAAGAAGAAATGCTCAAGTCGAATGTCGTGCAGCTGAGCTCCCTCCTGGTGACGTCTGCGGCGGTGTGCTCGAGCAGGCGTTTCGTCCCGCCGCCGAAGCGGTTTGTCTCAAATCATCAACCGGTGCCGGGAGCCACCATGGCGGCTCATGCCGGAAAGCGCCGGTGAAGCGAGAATGACCCCGAAAGGGTTGCCTGATCGGGCGCGTTTTCGCCCAAAGGCGCGGCGGCACCGGGCTCCTACGCTGCTTTACAAACGGCCCCGGTTGGCCTAGCGGAATTGCGCCGCAGCTTGCCACCGCGTGCCCTGCGACGCCGGGGCTCGCGGCATTTTTGAAACGGCTGCCAAGATGACCTTAGGGTTCTATCCGTGTTCCCAAGACTTCAAGAAACTTTCGGATCCACTCGGGATGACCAGGCCAAGCGGCCGCGGTGACCAAGTTATTATCCACGTAGGCGTTGCTGTAACCCTCATTGGGTTCGCCCCAGCGTGCTCCCGCACGTTCCACCTCGGGCTTGACCGCAGGGTAGGCGCTGCACCGCTTGCCCTCCAGAACGCCAGCTGCGGCCAGGATCTGAGCGCCATGGCAGACGGCGGCGATCGGTTTCTTGGACGCGTCAAATTGGCGCACGATGTCGAGGACACGGTCATTTAAACGCAGATACTCCGGCGCCCGGCCACCGGGGATAACCAGCGCATCGAAGCTTGCTGCATCGATGTCATCAAAATCCCCGGTTACCGCGAAATTGTGTCCGGGTTTTTCGCTATAGGTTTGGTCACCCTCGAAGTCATGGATGGCGGTGCGCACGGTTTCACCCGGTTTTTTCCCGGGACAGACTGAAACGACCTCATGCCCGACCATCAAAAGCATTTGGAAAGGAACCATGGCCTCGTAGTCTTCTACGAAGTCGCCGACTAACATCAAGATTTTCCTGATCGCCATTGCTGGTACGCCTCCTGGCCATTCATAGGTGGTGAATAAACCGAAGCTGCCCCGCGCGGTAGCTGCGGTGGGCGGTGCTCGTTGCTTGCTTATCTACCGGATACGTCTGGTCGCGGCGCGCCGCTCGCTGGGTACTCGGACCGGCTGCGACGGTTTTTCACCACCACCCAGGGTGATGAATTGTCGCGCGCAATTTCCAAGGATCGATGCAAGTATTGCGACCGAACGGGCAACCGCTCCGCTATGAATAGCATGAATGCAACGCTTGTCAATGTCGGCATCAGTGCCAAGCGCCGACCGCTGCTGCGTTCAGGAACAGGTTGCCCGGCGAGGACGCCGGATGCGCTCGCCACGGCCTGAACACAAGGCGGTCGCTCGGCTCGATCCTGCAACCCGGCAAGCGCAACTTCACCACCGTGGCTCGCCTCGGATAGACACTCAGGCTCGTTGCCGACGACCCCGGTGAACGACGGGTTGCGAAAGAGGCGCTAACACGTCCCTACCGGCGTTCGTTTGACTGGACAAGATGAGTGTGAATAGTATATAAGTATATTAGAATATACTTTATAGACGAGGAACAGAGACATGGCCTTCGATAACCTAACCCTTGTCGGTATTGGGGTGCTGACTTTCGTGCTCGGCTTCTATTTTGGTATCTGTCTAACAAATCCGCAGTGCGATCTCAGGTACGGTCAATGGTCGGACCGGTTCGCCGGCATGCTCGGAGGTGGTATCCGGCGGCTGCGGTGCGGACTTTGCCGATGGTTGCATAACCGCCTACCGCTGGTTTGTGGCGGCTTTCCCTGTGAGCACCCACCCAACCCGGGCAATTAGGCGTTTGCTGATACAAGGCCGGCCGCAAAGCTTCTGTGATACCATGATCCTTGGCGAGGAGAGCCCCGCTTAACGGGGGTTCGGGAGGTAGTATAAATAATCATGGGAGTACCGGTGATGCGCGTGCTGAAGGTCGTCGGCATGGTAGGTATTCTGGTGTTGAGCTCAGCGTTCGCGAGTGAGATCGAAGATCGGGTCGCCGCCAGCCGGGTGGCCATTAAGGAGTTTTCCATGTCTCTTAAGGGCGCACTCAAGACGGCGATGGCGTCGGGCGGGCCGGCGCACGCTATCGAAGTGTGCAAAGAAGTCGCGCCCGCTATCGCGGCCGGGATCTCGGAGGACAGAGGATGGGATATTGCTCGGACCAGCCTAAAGCTGCGTAATCCAAGTAACGCGCCAGATGCTTGGGAGCGGGGCGTGCTCGAACAGTTTAAGCAACGAGCCGAGCGCGGCGAGGATCCGCAGCAGATCGACCATCACGAGGTCGTGTCTGTGAATGGGCAACCCTACTTTCGGTACATGAAGGCCATTGCAACGGATCACGTTTGCTTGACCTGTCACGGTGAGGAATTGGCACCGGCTATCGCTGCAAAGCTCGAAGACTTATATCCCCAGGACCAGGCTACCGGTTTCTCGGTGGGAGATTTGCGCGGCGCATTCACGATTCGCCAGCCCATGTAATATCTTGGAAGCTGTTGAAAAGAAACGACTGCGCTCGTCATCGCGGCGGGGCGTTGCGCGGTCGATTGCACGGCTCATGTATTTCCCTTTGTGCCCGGCTCGGCTTACCCCGTAGTTCTCACGTCGCTTAAAAAAATGCAGATTATTGAACACCCTCCGTCGCGCCGCTGGATCACCGGCGGCGCGTTCGCATCAATACTCATGGTTGAGCCGCGCGGCGCCCCTTAGCGAGCAGCCGATGACGCCCGCATTTTCGTAAATGTCCGCACCGAGTTGGTTTTACTCCTGAGGGCGCGCCTCAATACTGATTCCCCTGCGCTGCAACTCTTGGAGCGCCCACTCCAAGAGCGCGCTTGTGCCCATCGCCAGAGAGCCAACCACCTGCTCATCTAAGCGCTTGCGCGTGTGCTCCGAAATGGGGATATTGAGGAACGCCTCGGCGCGCTTTCGCGTCGGTCGCCCAATAACGATGACGCGCCCCGTGCTATCAGGGCGTGTGCCGATGGAAAACATGCTCTCATCGGCGCTCCCTTGCAGACGTTCTGCATGCTGTTCGACCAGCCGAGTCGGTGCATCAGATGCTGGAAAACACTGAGACGTTTCCTGATAGCGATTGG
>JAGTVB010000098.1 GCA_018224385.1 Gammaproteobacteria bacterium | reverse complement strand
TTTCGGCGCTTCCTTAGCTCTGATTGCCGCTTCCGCTATTGGCGTGCTTGCCGGTGGATTTATTTCGCAATACATCAGCGAAAAGCATCTCCACTATATTGCGGGCATAGGGTTCATTGGAATTGGCTTGTGGACTCTCATGAGGGCATAAGCAGCCGTTTCCAACGTGTTTGGCTGTGCTGGCGCGCCGGGCTATCTTGAGAACCGGTTAGAGCATGTTTTAAAACCTGCTGTGCTTACTTTAGCTGCGTTGCGCGCTGGCTCGAAATCCTCATGTAACTCCCTGTACACTCCGGTTCCTCGCCAACGTGCGCCTTGTTCTGCCGGCGCTCGCTGGGGTTCTAAAACAGCTCTTAGGTGCCGATAGCGTTGCCGGAAAGCTCCAGAAACAGGTTGCGAATCTGGTCCGGTCCGCCCCGGCGCACCACATCACCGAGCGCCGATGGAAGCTTCGGACTGAGCCGGCCCTTGAGCCGAGCATAGACGACGCTCCGGTGACCGGCACCGATAACCACCAAATCGCCGATGGTTGCAGTGGCGCCAGGTGAATCCCAGGACAAGACGTCCGTGCCACGCAGCAGCACCATGCCGGAACGCTCCCGGTCGTGAACCTTGACCACCGGATCCCAGCCTCGCGTCGCGATGCGGGTCACATCGATCACTGGATGCTGTGCTTCAGGCACCTCAAAAACCGCAACCTGGAGCTCCCTGAGTCCCGCCAAGGGGATCTCGCCTGCGGCACCCGCCAACCAGCGGCGGAGGAGAAGGGTCGTAAACTTACCGACATTGACCTCGAAAACGTCCAGCGGGTCGTCGCCGCGCTGGCGGACGATCTCCTGCCGGACGGCGTTGGGACTAAACTGTGCCGTACAGCCAGTCAACAGCCAGAGTAACGCCAGGATGGTGTACCCGCCCACACCCATCGCACCTTCCCGCATGCTCATTTTCCCCCACACTGTCGGCTAACCGTGCTCCAGATCCTATGCTCGAAGGGTTACTGCGACGGGACTCAAGACGGTGGCGAAACAACCTCTGAGCCTGCATTCATTGCACTTCCACCTCCGCCATCCTTAAGATCTGATGCGCCCAGTTAAAGTGCCTGCTCTCGGCAAGATCCTTGAGGGTTTTGATACCGAATGTCTCATTGAGCACCTGGGCATCGCTCTCACTCAATCCCTGCAAAGCGGAAACCGGCGCCCTGGTAAGCTCGTGACAAGGCATTCCGGCATAAGCTGGCGTAAGCGCTTGTCTGATGTTGAGCACCTCCGATCGCCCCGGTGAACGCGGCGCCGGGGCCGGTGTTGCATGCTCGGTAAAGCCCTCCGCAAGGGTCTTGATGACGCCAAAAGTCTCGACAACTCGAGCCTTGAGGATGTCGAGATTCTCTACGCTCGCGTGCATGGTAGCATCCCTGCTCTCACGCAAGTTGGTCAGCGTTCGTTCACCCAGGACTCGGAGTAACTTGCCGTGCTCAGTGGCGAATGGCCCTACCGGCCCGCCAACCTGAGACAGTTGCTCAAAGCGGGCAAGCATTGCCTCCAATGCGTCTGTCAGGATTTGAATTTGGCGAGAAACGGCGGTCTTGATAGGCTCGCCCAGTTGCGCGTTAGCGCGCGCGAGGGCCTCTACGTTATTGCGCTCCTTCTCCACGAGAGTCTTAACATCAATGGCTGGAAGCTCGTAGCTCCTGAGTAACTTGTTGAGCAGCTCAAATAGTCCCGCGATGTGCGGTGTCACAAGCAGCTTACTAAAATCCAATGCGTATTTCGCATCGATGGTTTTTTCCGCCTCGAGCCAATCCTCAAGCGGATTTCTGCCAGCAGGACCCCGCTCCAGCGCCCGATAGTAGGCCATCTCGGCAATCATACGATAGCGTTGCAGCGGAGAGACCGATTGCCGGGTCACTGCACGTAGGGCATTTTTCTTCGAAACATCCTTCCTCTTAGGCATGACTAATTCTCTAAGCCAGTATCATTAGTAAGAGCATGTCTTAAAACCTTCTGCGCTTGCCATAACTGCGTTGCGCGCTGGTTCGAAATCCTCATGTACTCCCTTTTGTACACTCCGATTCCTCGCCGCGTGTGCCTTGTTCTGCCTGCGCTCGCTGGGGTTCTAAAACACGCCCTAAGGTTACGGGCGCCACTCCGGTGTCCGCAACAGCAGACGCGAACTGGCGCCCTGGTGGCTCAAACTAACGATTAGGTGGAGGTTAAATCGGTTTGGCGCGGTTTATTCTTCGACCTCTGCCAGGACGGCAATGGCACTTGCCCAGCGGAAAAACTTATTGTTTGCCATATCGCCGATGGTCTTGATGCCAAACGCCTGTTGAAGATTTTTTGCGTCCGCTTCGCTCACCCCGGTCAAGGCGGATACGGGAGCTTTAACTAATACTTTCAGTGGCTTATCTTGGTAACCTTTCACCAGTGCCTTATTGATATTCATATCTTGCCTCCTACCGTTCAAAGTGGGCCGAAGACTCCCCGCGTACGTGCAAGAGCCCTCGAGGGATTGGTCCCTTCATAGCCGCCCACTGCCACCCAAGCTGCGGCAGTATTGTCCGCCACTCGGTACGTGCGCCCACGCATCGCCATGCCATGATGCCCGCGCCTACGATAATCCCTGCAGCGCGCGCGGCCGCAAGCGCCATGGAGATGATCCCAATTTGCCGCCTAACACGGGCCATCACCCAAGGCGGACAATCAAGCTTCGTCGCCCAAGAAAGCATCACGAGGCCGCGACGTCAATCCGCGGCACGATTCTGGAGTGGTCAAGAATCAGTGATTGCTCGTCAGTGGCGACAGGCTCGCGCCTCTAAAAAATATTCGTCGCTTCCGTAGAAAGATAGCTCCTACCGTCACTTCACCTCACGCTCAATAGTGTAACGCATCGGCCATCAGAGGGTGAGCGAGAAATCGGCTGGTCCCTCGAAGCACCTGGGAACGCGCCGCTGACTCAAACGCCGACCAACGAAGGTGCGGGCAGCACCCACCCGTCGCAAAAAAACCCGCCAACCGC
>JAGTVB010000097.1 GCA_018224385.1 Gammaproteobacteria bacterium | reverse complement strand
TCCTCATGACGGACTAAGAGGCCGTTTTAAAAATTACTGCGCTTGCCATAGCTGCGTTGCGCGGCGGCTCAGAATCCTCATGTACTCCCTTGTACACTGCGGTTCTTCGCCACCGTGCGCCTAAGAGCTCTCTGCCGGCGCTCGCGATCGTTTCAAGACGGCTTGTGCGCGCCAGGGGACGCGCCATCGCCGGGCTGCCGCGTTACGCGAACCATCACGCTGCGGGGCGCGCGGTCGCCAGGATGCGCGCGTTCAACCGGCTCTTATGACGGGCTGCCTTATTCTTGTGAATTAATCCTCGATTAGCCATCCGATCGACGATGGGCACGGCGGTCTGGTAGGCGGCCTCGGCTGCGGCTCGGTCGCCGCTATCGAGGGCCTTGATAACCTTTTTGAGGTAGGTGCGCATCATGGAACGCTGCGCCACGTTGCGCTTGCGCTGGTTCTCTGCCTGTCGAGCGCGTCGCTCAGCCTGTTGTGAATTGGCCATCAGTCATTTTACTCCAGAAAGTTTTGTTGTTGGTAACCGGTACTGGGACGTTGCAATGCGTAACTTTGCTATGGGACGACCGGCGTGTCAAACCAAAACCGGCGCGCACGCACGACGAGGCGGGTAGGGTGCGTGAGGGACAGCTGCTGAGATCGACGGCAACGGTCGGCGTCAACACCGTGCTGTCTCGGATTCTCGGCTTTGTCCGCGATATCGTCATCGCCCGGTACTTCGGAGCGAGCCTGGGGGCTGATGCCTTTTTCGTTGCCTTTCGCATTCCTAACCTTTTGCGCCGCATGTTTGCGGAGGGGGCGTTTTCGCAAGCGTTTGTGCCGGTGCTCTCCGAATACAAGGCCACACGCTCTTTGCAAGAGGTCCGCGCGCTCAGCGATCACCTGGTTGCGGTGCTTGGGAGCGGGCTGTTCGTGGTTACGCTGGTTGGCGTCGTGACGGCACCGCTTCTGGTTATGGGCTTTGCCCCCGGGTTCTTGGAGCAGACGGACAAGTACGCGCTCACGACGGAGCTGCTTCAAATCACCTTCCCGTACCTGTTCTTTATTTCTCTGACCGCGTTTGCCGGCGGACTTCTCAACGCCTACGGACGCTTTGGCGTGCCCGCATTCACTCCCCTATTGCTCAACGTGTCCCTCATCGCGGCGGCAATCTGGCTCGCCCCTTTGCTCGCAACGCCCATCAAGGCGCTCGCCTGGGGCGTCTTTATCGGTGGCATTTCGCAGTTGCTGTTTCAGATCCCTTTTCTCTACCGCTTGCGATTATTGCCGCGTCCCCGCTTTGGAGGCGATCCTGCAGGTGTTCGCAAAATCCTGCGGCTTATCCTGCCGGCGCTGTTCGGAGTCTCCGTGGCCCAAATTAATCTCCTCATCGACACGGTGATCGCCTCATTTCTGGTAACGGGAAGTGTCTCTTGGCTGTACTTCTCGGATCGCCTGGTGGAGTTTCCCCTGGGGGTATTCGGCATCGCCCTGGCGACGGTAATTCTTCCGAATCTTTCCCAGCACTACACGAAAGGGCCGCCGGAAAATTTTTCGAACACCCTTGATTGGGCACTGCGGTGGGTGGTTCTGATTGCCTTGCCCGCTTCCATTGGGCTTGCCATCCTGGCGATACCAATGCTGGCCACGTTGTTTCATTACGGCGAATTCAGCGATCGCGATGTGCTGATGGCGAGCTTAAGTCTCAATGCGTATGCAGTTGGACTGCTCGGTTTCGCGTGCATCAAGGTATTGGCCCCAGGTTACTATGCCCGCCAGGAAATGCGCACGCCGGTGCGCATAGGGGTAATCGCCATGGCTGTCAACCTGGTGTTAAACGTTATACTGGTATTCCCGTTGGCGCATGCGGGTTTGGCGCTGGCCACGTCGCTGTCGGCGTTTCTCAACGCAGTTCTCCTCTACCGGGGCTTGAGACAGCAGGGAGGGTACTGTCCGAGACCTGGGTGGCGTGGCTTTTTAACACGCGTATTAATGGCTAACCTATTGCTTGGGTTAACGCTTTGGTTTGCCCGCGGGGAATGGGCCGATTGGCTGGCTTATGCCATGGGCGAACGGGTATGGCGCCTCGGGATGCTGCTCCTGTCCGGCGTTGCGGTGTATGTATTGGGTTTGCTGGCGGTGGGGCTAAGACCGCGGTGTTTGTCCTACGCCGCGAGCCCATGACGGGTGCGGCGCGCTTGGAAGCTATTCTTAATAAGCGCGGCGCTTGTCAGAGCCGTTGTTGTGCGGCGCCGCGCACCATGGTCAGCGGCAGCGTCTGAGCCCAGATAAGCGGCAAACGAACTCAGTGTGGGTAGTTACAACGTGGGTGGCGCCTGACCAACGAGGCGGCGCCTGGGGTCCAAAGTGAAACTGATTCGCGGTTGGCACAACGTACGGGCCGAACATCGTGGCTGCGTTCTGACCATCGGAAATTTCGATGGCGTGCACCGTGGCCATCAGAGGGTGCTCACCCAGCTCGCGGCGGTGGCGCGAGCCTATCAGCTGCCCTCCTTACTTATCATCTTCGAGCCCCAGCCCCAGGAGTATTTCGTTCCTGGGCGTGCTTCTCCGCGGCTCACTCGCTTCAAGGAAAAGATGATGGCGCTTCGCGCATTGCCGATCGATCGCGTGCTGTGTCTGCGTTTTAACCAGGCGCTCGCTAGGCTGTCGCCAGAGGTCTTCATCGAACAACTGTTGTTGGGTGCGCTGGGTGCGCGCCACATCGTGGTCGGCGGCGATTTTCGTTTCGGCCGCGATCGACGCGGGGATGTCGCGATGCTTGAGCAGGCGGGTCGGCGTTTTGGGTTTGATGTGGCGCTCATGGAAACCTGTACGATTGGTGGGCGGCGGGTAAGCAGCACCTGGGTGCGGGCCGCTCTGGAGACCGGCGACTTCGCTACCGCACGGGAACTTCTCGGCCGCCCGTTTAGACTGCGCGGACGGGTAGTGGCCGGAGATGGGCGCGGCCGCGGGCTTGGTTTTCCCACCGCAAATATTGTTCTGCATCGAAAATCCGTGCCTCTTTGCGGCGTGCACGTCGTTCAGGTCTACGGTATTGCCAAGCGGGCGTTACCGGGCGTGGCAAACATTGGGACGCGTCCCACCGTGGACGGAAGCCGGTTTTCGGCGCTGCTGGAAGTGCACGTATTGGACTTTGCACAAAACCTCTATGGCCGCGAGGTCGAGGTGGAGTTCCTAAGTCGGCTTCGCGCTGAACAACGCTTTGAGTCTCTCGAAGCACTTACCGCGCAGATCGTGCGCGATGCCGACCAGGCGAGGGCCTATTTTGCAATTTATAGCTAACGCCCCGTGGCCGCAGAGCGAACTGCAAACGATCAAGTCGGTTTTCCGCCGGCTACTTTCGCGCTGCACAGCCGCAGCGGCTTGCCTTTCGCATCCTGCTGTAGCCTTCCGGGGTATCGAGCACAACAAAATCCATGGCCTTCATTGTGCCCATCGTCAACTCATCGCTGTTACTCACGAATGACTCTTTAGCGCCGCATGCCTGACTACAAAAAAACATTGAATCTGCCGCAGACCGGCTTTCCTATGCGTGCCAATCTCCCGGCACGGGAGCCCGAGCTGCTTGCCTATTGGGAACAAATCGGTCTGTACGCTCGGCTGCGTGCGGAGCGACGCGACTGTGAGCGGTTTATCCTTCACGACGGTCCGCCGTATGCCAACGGCGACATTCACATTGGTCATGCAGTTAACAAAATCCTTAAGGACATCATCGTCAAGGCCCGCACCCTGAACGGGCTCGACGCGCCCTACGTGCCGGGATGGGACTGCCATGGCCTGCCAATCGAGCACATGGTGGAGCAGCGCCTCGGTAAGGCGGGCGACCGGGCGGATGCGCCGGCGTTTCGAAAGGCCTGCCGAGAATATGCCTTAGAACAGGTTGCCCGCCAGCGAAGCGACTTCTGCAGGCTCGGCGTTATTGGAGATTGGGATCATCCCTATCTCACCTTAGATTTTAAGGTTGAGGCCGACATCATTCGGGCCTTGGGTCGCATCATAGCCGAGGGTCATCTGGAGCGGGGTTTTAAGCCAGTACATTGGTGTACTGCGTGCGGCTCTGCCCTCGCTGAAGCCGAAGTAGAGTATGAGGACAAGCACTCTGCGGCCATCGACGTTCGCTTTCCCGTGGTTGCTGGCGCCGATCTGCTCGCCCGATGCCGCACGCGAAGCTCAGGCGATGTCCTGCCGGCGCCGTCGGTGGTGATCTGGACGACTACCCCGTGGACACTCCCTGCCAATCATGCGGTTGCGCTGAACCCTGATATTACCTATGCGTTGGTCGAGATGAACTGCGCAGAACCGGCGCGACGCCACCGCGAGCAGGTGCTGATTGCCGATGAGCTGGTGGAGTCGGTGATGCGCCGTTACGCAGTGGAGGATTTTGCAGTCGTTGGGCGCTGTCGGGGCGCGGAGCTCGAGCACCTACAGCTTCGCCACCCCTTTTATGATCGCACGGTTCCCATCATTCTCGGCTCGCATGTCACCCTGGAGGCCGGAACGGGTGCGGTGCATACCGCGCCGGGTCATGGACTGGATGACTATCTCGTAGGTCAACGTTACGGCTTGCCGGTGGACAATCCGGTTGGACCCGATGGCCGTTTTGTCCCAGGAACGATGTATCTGGAAGGGCAATTCGTGGCCTCAGCAAATGACCACATCATCGAGCTGCTGCGCGAACGCGGCGCATTACTGCACGTGGAAAGTGTGCGGCACAGCTATCCGCATTGCTGGCGTCACAAGACGCCGATCATTTTTCGCGCGACGCCCCAATGGTTCATCAGCATGGATAAGGGAAACCTGCGGCAGCAGGCGCTGCGAGCGATCCAGCAGGTCCAATGGCAACCGGAGTGGGGCCAACGGCGCATCCAAGGTATGGTCGAGAACCGGCCGGATTGGTGCATCTCACGCCAACGCAGCTGGGGCGTACCCATCACGCTGTTCGTGCACAAGGAGTCAGGTGCCCTGCATCCGGAGACGGATCGGCTCATTGGGCTGGTGGCGCAGCGCATTGAAGACGCCGGTATCGAGGCTTGGTTCCAGTTGGCCGCGCAGGAGCTGCTGGGTGCGGACAGCGAACACTACCAGAAGGTCACGGATACGCTTGACGTATGGTTCGACTCGGGCGTGACTCATGTCAGCGTGCTCGAGCGGCGCCCCGAGCTTGGGTTTCCAGCGGACCTTTACCTCGAAGGTTCGGATCAGCACCGCGGCTGGTTCCAATCCTCGCTCCTGACCTCTGTGGCGATGCGCACCGTGGCGCCCTACCGCCAAGTGCTGACGCATGGCTTCACGGTGGATGCCGAGGGAATGAAGATGTCGAAGTCCCGAGGCAACGTTATCGCGCCGCAGGAAGTGGTGAATACCCTGGGAGCGGATGTGCTGCGATTATGGGTGGCCGCGACGGACTACAGTGCGGAGATGAATGTCTCCGAGGAAATCCTCAAGCGCATGTCCGACGCCTACCGGAGACTGCGCAATACGGCGCGGTTTCTTCTCGGCAATCTCAATGGCTTTCAGCCCGACACCGATGCTGTTGCTGCCGATCACATGCTGGCGCTCGATCGCTGGGCGATTGGCCGCGCATGGCGGGTTCAATACGAAGTGAGGCAGGCGTATGACTTGAACCAGTTCCACTTGGTGTATCAGAAAGTACATGGTTTCTGTACTTTGGACATGGGCAACTTCTACCTGGATGTGATCAAGGACCGTCTTTATACGACGCCCGCTGATGGGTTGCCTCGGCGCTCTGCCCAGACTGCGATGTATCGCATCGTACGTGCGCTTGTGCAATGGCTCGCGCCGGTCTTGAGCTTTACCTGCGAAGAGATCTGGCGACACCTCCCAGGCACACATCCCGGTAAAGAATCGGTGTTCCTCGAGAAGTGGTACCAAGAACTGGAACCTCTGGATGACGGCGATATGAGCATGCCGTTTTGGGACCAGGTGCTGCAGGTTAGGGATGCGGTCAATAAAGAGCTCGAACGGCTGAGAATAGCCGGGAGCATTGGGTCCGCTCTTGAAGCGGAGGTGGATTTGTATTGTGAACCTCGATTGAAAGCGTCGCTCGATCGCCTGGAGGACGAGCTTCGTTTTGTGCTGATTACCTCTTACGCTCGGGTACATCCCGCCGAGGCGCGCCCGCCATCGTCAATTCAGACGGCGCTGAAGGCGGAGGAATCCCTGTGGTTAACGGCCCGGCCATCCGAACATGGGAAATGTGTTCGTTGCTGGCATCGTCGACAAGAGGTGGGTCATCACCCAGACCACCCCCAGCTCTGCGACCGGTGTATCGGCAACGTCGGCGGGCAGGGCGAAATCAGACACTATGCATGATTATGGAACGTTGAACCATCGATGTGGCACGCCTCTGGTCCTTCCGTGGCGTCGTTAGTGACTCGTGATCGCCTCGTTCTGGTGAGGTGGTTAACCATCGCCGCAGCGGTTTTTTCGCTGGACCGGGCAACCAAGCATTGGGCCGTTGATCTGCTACAGCCTTATCAACCGGTACCGGTCGCGCCGTTTCTCAATTTGACACTGGTATACAACCCCGGTGCCGCGTTTAGTCTGCTAAGCGATGCGGGCGGATGGCAGCGCTGGTTTTTCGCCATTTTCTCAGGCCTCGTGGCGATCCTGCTGCTGGTGTGGCTCCATCGACTTCCGCGGGACCAAGTATGGCTGCCGATCGCTTTTTCGCTCATTCTCGGCGGTGCGTTGGGCAACCTGTGGGACCGGCTGACGCTGGGTTTTGTTGTGGATTTCATCGACGTTTACTACGAGACCTGGCATTGGCCGGCGTTCAATGTTGCGGATGCCGCCATCAGTACCGGGGCAGTGATGTTATTATTGAGCGCCCTGCGACCCACTGCACAACGCTGAGGAGCTGTTCCTAGAACGACGGCGTTCTGTCATCGCGGCTTGGTGGGGCCCGCGCGCGGTATTCTCAAAAGAGCATCTGCGGATGCTTAAACCCAGGCTTTCTTTCTTGTTGATTCTTGCCAGGTGCGTACCGGCAAATTCTGACGAGCATTGCGGTTGTGATTGAACCGATCATCGGATTCGGGAGTGCCATTTGCCTGCACTTTACCCTGCGTTTGCACGAAAGCGCTAGAATTGCGGAGACGACCCGTGGCGAGGCGCCCATGCGCCTGAGGGTGGGTGACGGTACCCTACACCCAGGGCTCGAGGCCGTGCTCTATGGGATGAAGGCCGGAGATACACGGCGTTTTCAGTTGGCTTCCGACACCTACGGTTATCGACATCCGCAGAATATCCACCGTTTAGCTCGATGCGAGTTTACTGACGAGCGGGTATTGGAGCCGGGTAATGTGGTGGCGTTTGATCTGCCGAATGGCCAAGCAATCGCGGGCATGATTAGCGCGGTTTCGGACGCCGTAGTCACCGTTGATTTCAATCACCCGTTGGCGGGAAAAGCCCTCGATTTTGAGGTGGAGATTGTGGAAGTGGGATGGCCGCAGGCTGGACAGGAATAAGCTACCGTTCGTATCATGACGCGCGTAATCGCGTTGTCTATCCAGGAAATCTTGAATCAAGGAAGATCTTGGAAGTGAGCATTATGCAGGTATCATTGGCTAATCCGCGGGGTTTCTGCGCCGGAGTCGACCGTGCCATCGCGATTGTCGAGCGCGCATTGGATCGCTTCGGCAGCCCAGTCTATGTTCGTCATGAAGTTGTCCACAACCGCACCGTGGTAGAGGATCTCAAACGCAAGGGTGCGGTGTTCGTGGATGAATTGGATGCCGTTCCCGATGGGGGAATCGTGATCTTTAGCGCCCACGGTGTATCTCAAACCGTCCGCCGCGAGGCTGAATCCCGGGGGCTGCGCGTCTTTGACGCCACGTGTCCTCTGGTAACCAAGGTTCACATGGAAGTCGCGCGTTATCAAAAGGAAGGCAGGGAGTGTGTGTTAATCGGACACGCCGGACATCCGGAGGTCGAGGGAACGCTGGGTCAGTATGAAGAGCGCGGCACTGATAGGGGGGCGATGTACTTGGTGGAAGGTCCCCAAGACGTGCAGGCGCTGGATGTCAAAGATCCGGAGCGGCTGGCCTTTGTGACCCAAACGACCCTATCCCTAGATGATACGGCCGATGTTATCGAGGCCCTACGGACGCGATTTCCATCCGTTATCGGTCCAAAAAAGAACGACATTTGTTACGCCACGCAAAACCGGCAAGATGCGGTGAAGCTGCTGGCGCCAGAATGCGACGTGTTCATCGTGGTGGGATCCCAGAACAGCTCCAACTCAAACCGCCTGTGCGAGGTGGCCAGCAAGCTCGGTACGCGTGCGTATCTGGTGGATAACGCTGATGATCTCGACCTAGAGTGGGTGAAAGGCGCCCGACGGGTAGGGGTCACCGCCGGTGCGTCGGCGCCGGAGGTGCTCGTCCAGGAGGTACTGCGGCGCCTCAAGGAATGGAATGCAACGGCCATCGAGGAGGCCGTGGGAAAGCCAGAGGACGTGGTTTTCTCCTTACCCAAGGGGCTATAGATCCTTGCTATGCGGAGCGGATCTGGCCGCCGGCAGGAATGTCATCGCGCTGAAGTGGCGGCCGGGTCAAGCTGGGTCTGGGGTGGTTGGCGAGATCCTCGAGTTGGCGATGGATGATGTAGTCGACCAGATGTTCATGATCCTGCTCGAACTGCCCGGAATGTTCCGTATCAAACTGCAGTCCATAGCACACGTTGCTGCCGTG
>JAGTVB010000096.1 GCA_018224385.1 Gammaproteobacteria bacterium | reverse complement strand
CCATGCTGAAATCATCCTGCCGGGATCGCTTATAATCGGCCAGGATCAGGATAAGGCTGCAGGGCCCTTGATGTGAGGCTGTGCTGGGCGGTGCCCGGTGCCGCTTGGCACAGCAGGCCTGACCTGCGCCGTGCTTGCTGTGGCCGCTGCCGGATGAATTTGCTGACACCGTCATCGTACACCCCCTCTCGAGGGGCGTGTCCGGACAAGCTCATGCAGGACTGCAGGACATTACTTTCAATGTTCGTAGTTAGAAGCGCTGTGGCGCGGCGGCTCGCAATTCTCATGTACTCCCATGTACACTCCGGTTTACTCACTCCATCCCTGGAGTTCGCCCCGCCGCGCGGCTCAGTGTGCCGCCGCTCGCGAGATTCTTGAAACGGCTGCTACGGGATCGCTCGGCATGGCAAAGCGATCACTTGGGAATGTTCTCTATTGATTGCCCGCTCAGGGCAGGGTTGCTGAAGCAGGAAAGGAGAAAATCGGTGTACCTCAAAGAAAAATCCAGCGGTCATCTTGTGGAAGTGCTGAGCCTCAATGATCTGTTTAATCCGTACCACGAAACGCTCGTCGGGAGATATCATTACGGTGAGGAGCTGCAAGATCCAGAGAAATTTCCCAAAGGCGATCTCGTATTTCCGTCGGGAGAGGCATTGCCGCGTTGTTGGCTTGATTCCCACTACCGAGATGCGGAGGTGTACAAGAAGAAATGAAGAAATAAATAGCGAGGGTCCTGCCGCGCTGAGGAGGTAATTTGGCCGCCGACGCTTACTCGGGATGGCGTCCTCGCGGCGTCGCAACGAGGCTACTTTCCCTGCAAATAGCCGGCGTCGTCGAAGGTGGACACCCATTGGGGCCGATAGGTAACCAGCAAGGTCACCAGCATGCCGTTTAACAGGGCCTCCGGTAAGGCCATTAGGGGCAGGTAAGCGAGAGCGGACAGTGCGGCTGAGCCGTTTGCACCACCACTGGCTAAAGCATAGGCGGCCAACGAGAGGCGGCTCATCACCATTGCAAGGGCGCCACCAAGAAATGCACCCACAAAGATGTAGACGAAGAAGTGGGCGGGCAGTTTGCGCCGAGCGAGGCGATGGATAAGCTCCGTCACCACGATGGGAACAACGCCGTTGATAACGACTTCTAGCGAAAAAATGTTCCAGCTTGCTGCTGCGTTTAGGGTGAGTCCGAGCTGAGCTAAGCTTGCCGCGACAACGGTGAGCGGCCAGCCGAGCACAAGGGTAACCGCTGTGATCCCCAAGAGATGAAATTCAGTGCCAAGGCCGAGGTGGGTGCGGATGCTCCATAGAACGAGCAGCGAAACGGTTGAGCCGAGGAACACGTGCCACCGGGGGGTGGTGCAGAGCTGACGCCAAGAGACGCGGCAAAGGGCAAGAAAAAGGATCGCGAAATGCAGGAAAACCGCAACGCCAATACCTTGATGCGGCGCTAGAACGGTCATCCAGAGGTCGACTAAGCGACTGTTCACGGCGTAGCAGCGCTTTGCTTAGGACAAAAATCAGGCGGATAGTGGAACCGGGCACCCCCGCACTCAACCGTGGTCCTGTGGTGCTGGCCCACAGGGGCGCTACCGGGGCTCGGTGCAGGGCGGTTAATCGGGGCTGCTCGAGGGGGGGGTCTGCATCTTGGTTCGAAGCGCGATCAGGTGCTCCCTAGCCCGCTGCAAGTCCCGCTTGGCTTTTAATCGCTCTGCGGCGGCGTGTTCCTGTGCGGCCCGCGCCATGGCGGCGCGTCGTTCGGCTTCCATGTTGTCTTGCGTCGCTTCGGTGGCGCAAGGCGATGCGGCACCTTGCAGGAGTTGTTGTTGAATGTCCACCATCATGACCTTGTTGGTGTCGACGTCCGATCCACCGGCTGGCGCAAAGCTGCGACCTCTCATCGCCTCCACAAGAGCTATTGAAGCGGCGACTTGCTCCTCCGAGCGTTGCCGCTCTACCCGCAGGCGTTCTTCGGTTTCCTCATATATTTCCAGACGTAGTTCGTCTTCCACGGCACGGTGCCGAGCAACCTGCTCTTCTACCTGACACTTTGCTTGAGAGGCCTGCTCCTTAGCCTGTGCCGCGGCGGTTATGCGGCTGTCGGCACGAGCCAGCTTGCGTTCAGTGGCTTCCAATTCAGCACGAAGTTGTTCTTCTGTTGTGCTGTGAGCAGCGTCTTCGGTGAATGCAGCGGTTACGCTCTTTTCCTGGGCTCGGAGGTCCAAATCTTGTGAGCGAGAAATTTTCTCCTCGATTTTGTGGTGAGGGGATTCCATGCAGTCCGTCCCTTCGCGGGCCTTGTGTGTGGTGGCGGCAGCAGCCTCTTTTTTCTGTTGAAGCCGCCACGCGAGTTGCTGTGCCTCGTGCTCTGCTGCCTGTCTGCTGCTGTGGGCGGCAGACAGTTCTTGTTGGGCCACGCGCAAGGCGAGCTCGCTTTGTTGGAGTTCGGACTCGAGCCGGCTCCGATCGTGCCGTAGGCGTTTTTCCACCTCGATTCGGACACGCTCCTGGGCCACCGCCTGTGCGCCGTAGATCGCATCAGCGCGCTCGGTGGGCTTCTGGCGTGCCCTGCCTAAGGCGGCCTGAATGTCGGCGAGCTCCTTTTGCAGGCGGCTGCGGGCGGTGGTGAATTTTTCCTCTAACTGTTTTCGTTCTGCGTCAAGTCGCCGTTCGGCCGCTTGTCTGGCTTCGTCCAGTTGTGCCAGCTTCTTCGAAGCCTGGGTGTACCGATCCTCAAGTTGTTGCTCCTCGCTCCTGGCTTGGGCTTCGGCTTTGTGACGCAGCTGCTCGCCGATTGCTTCCGCCTTAGCGCGCTCCTGGGCGTGATCCGCCTCGATTGAGCGAAGAGCGGTTTCGAGCTCCAGTTTCTTGCGCTGAGCCTTCGCGAGTGCTTCACTTGCGTCGTGCGATCGTTTCTCTAAACGCGCCTGATTAGAGAGAAGACGCGCCATTTGGCTCTCTAAGGAAGGAGACTCAGCTTTGTCAGCGGGCGTTTCCAAACCGTGAAACCCGCTTGCCCACAACCGCCGCGCAATCGTTGCTTCGGCTTTATCCTGCAACGCCGATTCAATCTCCGCTTCAGCTCCCGCCAGCTCTGTGCTGAGCTGCTGCTTCTCGACCGCGTTGCCTGAGCCGGGCGCCGTCACGGCTTCCATGGCGGCAAGCGTTCGGGATGGGTTGACCGAAGCGTCGCCCATTGCAGACGAGGGAAGGTGGTGTGGATTGTCGGGGTGCGCCTCGAGATTGAGCAGCTGGCTGACCAACTCACGCCGAATGCGCAATAACTGCACGGCTGTGTTGGTTGTTGCGCTCAGCTGTCCGGAGCGCAGTCGAGACAAGGGAAAGCGGCTGACCGGACTGCCGCCCCGCAGCGCGTCGACCAACCGATCACCGGCCATGAGCACGAGCTCGCCATCGAGCAGATAAAGCGTATAACGTGAGTCAAGCACCGCTTCACTGATCTGTTGACTGGGGGGGATTTGCAGAATTTCCGCTTGAGGAACGAGTTGAGCCCGGGCCTCGGGCGTCAGTTCATCGAATGGCACGAACCGTTGCAGCGTTTCTGGGCTGAGCGCAAACTCTTTTGGTTGCATGCTGTCGGTGCTCGCCTTAGTGCATTGGGTGCCGGAGCAAATTACTGCGCAAGGAACTGCTGCAGTGCCGCCTGAAAACGTTCCGGTTGATCCGCATGTACCCAGTGCGAGGCGTCCGGAATAGAGACAATCTCGGCTGAGGGGAAACGTGCATGTATTGCCGGATAAAATTCAGGGACTACATAATCGGACTGCTCGCCTCGCACAAACAAGCTCTTTCCCCAGAAACGACGGCTTGGACTTAGCGCGGGGAATCCACGCAGCTCTGGAAGGGCCTGAGCGATACCCGGCAGAAACACACGCCATCGGTATCGGCCCTCCTCGCTTACAAGGTTCTGCAATAAAAAGCTTCGCAGGCGCATATCGGCAATCCTCTGCTTGAGCTGAACGTCGGCGTCAGACCGCCGGGTGACTCGGTTGACATCCACGCCTTGCAGTGCCGTTATAATTTGCGCGTAGTCCGCTCGGTATTGGACCGGCGCGATGTCCACGATGACCAGCTCGGCGACGCGTTCGGGCTGCTGTAAGGCGGCCATCATCGCCACTTTCCCCCCCAGGCTGTGCCCGAGTAGCGTCGCTCGAAGCAACGCCTCGTGATCCATGAGGGCGAAAAGGTCGTCGGCCATTTCGGCATAGCTCATGGTGTCCGCCTGCGGCGATCGGCCGTGGTTTCTGAGATCGAGCGCCAAGACGCGGTGTTGCTGGCTGAGGGACCGGGCAATACGCCGCCAGTTGACGCT
This sequence comes from Gammaproteobacteria bacterium, assembly GCA_018224385.1. Lineage (GTDB taxonomy): Bacteria > Pseudomonadota > Gammaproteobacteria > HK1 > HK1 > JAGTVB01. The sequence goes on along the minus strand of JAGTVB010000096.1, from coordinate 5,195 downwards.
CGATCCGAAAAGACCGTGCAGGATGATAAGAGGTGAACCCACCCCAGAGTCGTTGAAGAAGAGCGGAACAGACATCAGACAATCCGAGCTCGATAACCAGGCAAGTCCGCAGTCACACCACGTGCTTACTTCTTTCCTGCTATTGTTTGCGTGGTAGGTAGAGGTCGGTGATCGTGCCCTCAACCATTTCTGCCGCGAAGCAGAGTGTTTCGGCAAGGGTTGGATGCGGGTGAATGCTCAGACTGAGATCTTGGGCATCCGCACCCATCTCCATGGCAACGACGGTCTCGGCGATCAAGTCACCCGCATGAGGGCCGACGATGCCGGCGCCGATGATGCGCCGGGTCTCCTTGTCGAAGAGGAGCTTGGTGAGACCTTCCTCACGAGCCATTCCGAGGGCGCGACCGCTTGCCGCCCAGGGAAACACGCCTTTCTCAAAGGCAATGCCGCGCTGCCTTGCTTGCGTCTCGGTAAGGCCAGTCCAGGCGACTTCGGGATTGGTATAGGCTACCGAGGGGATCGTCTTTGCGTCAAAGGCGGATTTTAGCCCGGCGGCCACTTCGGCAGCCGCTTTGCCTTCATGGGTTGCCTTATGGGCGAGCATCGGCTGCCCAACGATGTCCCCGATGGCAAAGATGTGGGGCACGTTGGTACGCTGCTGCGCATTGACTGCGATAAAGCCTGCCTTGTCGACTTCGACGCCCGCCGCTTCCGCGCCCACCAGCTTGCCGTTGGGCGTGCGTCCAACGGCCACCAAGACGCCATCGAAATGGTCACTGTCAGGCGCCCCGGGACCCTCGAAGGAGACCCGCAAATTTTCTTCCCGAGGCTCTATGCCGGTGACACGGGTGTTTAAGAGGATCTTCTCGTAGCGCTTGGTGATCCGCTTCTGAAGCGGACGTACCAGGTCGGGATCGAAGCCTGGCAGCAGGCTATCGAGCAGCTCGACGACCGTGACCTTTGAGCCGAACGCGTCGAACACCGTGGCCATTTCTAGGCCAATGATGCCACCACCGATGATCAACAGTCGTTGCGGAACAGTGTCCAGACGCAGGGCGTCTGTAGAATCCCATATGCGGGCATCTTCGTTGGGAAAACCGGGAAGCTTGGTAGCCTGGGAGCCGGCGGCGATAATCGCCTGCTCAAATCGGATTGATACCTCTCCCTCGGAAGTTTCCACCGTCATTCGCTGGGGCGACGTGAATCTTCCGGTCCCCTGGATCACTCGTACCTGCCGCTGCTTCGCCAGCCCTGCCAGGCCGCGAGTTAACCGCGTTACGATGCCGTCTTTCCAGGTGGCGACCTTGCTTGGCTCGACGCGCATCGCCTCGAATGCGATGCCGTGGCGCTGCATTTCCTCGGCTCCAGAAATCACCTCCGCCGCATGCAGCAGCGCCTTGGACGGAATACAACCCACGTTCAGGCAAACCCCCCCGAGTGTCGGATACCGCTCCACGAGAACCGTACGCAATCCGAGATCGGCAGCCCGGAAGGCGGCCGTGTAACCGCCCGGACCCGCACCGAGTACCACCAGCTGCGCGGTGATGTCAGCGCCCGACACCGATGCCGCGATGGCGTCGGTTTGCCCCGAAGGCTGCTCCGATGGAGCTTCAGCCGTTTCTTTGGAGTGGGCTGATGGCGACGCCTCCGATGTCTCCTCGGTCTCCAGGGACACGATCGGTGAGCCTTCTGAAACCTTGTCCCCGGCGGCAACCTTTACTTCCTTGACAATCCCCGCGTAGGGAGAGGGTACGTCCATGGTGGCCTTGTCACTTTCCAGGGTGATGAGCGGCTCCTCGACGCCAATGCGATCGCCTGGTTTGACGGCGACCTCAATGATGTCGACATCCTTGAAATCTCCGATGTCGGGGACTTTCACCTCGATGATCTTAGCCATGGGGCGGTCCTTTGTGGAATGCGGGAAGTTTTTGTGTATTTTCGACGTTAATATAACTGCTCTCGCCCTGTTCTCAATGGATTTGAGCGATAGCGCGAGGAAGTTTTCTGCTTTAGGAGTTTTCTACTCGAAAGGTTGTGAATCTCATGCAGCACCGAGCGAGCGTTGGACGGCGCGTGGACGAGAACAAAGTTGCTGCCGAACGGCTATTGCGGGCCGTCGAAGCACTTTCCGCGGAGCTTCATCCGCGGAACAAGCCGGCACGCCCTGTGACACTGAAGAGCTTACTTGATCGAGACCTTGGATTCGATAGTTTGGGACGAGTGGAGTTGCTGGCGCGCATTGAGCGGTTATTCGAGATTGTGCTGCCAGAGCCTATCTTCGCGAGCGCAGAAACCGTTGAGGATTTACTGCGCGCCGTCCTCGAAGCGGCACCCGCGCGCAACGCCCCCCCCGCGAGATTGCCCACCCTCGACGAAGCGGCGGCGGCAGAGGAAGCACCGATACCGCAGGGGGCGCAGACGTTGACAGACGTGCTGGCCTGGCACATGGAGAGGCACCCCGAGCGAGCGCACATCCACTTATATAGCGACGCCGGCGATGGCGAGGTCCTGACCTACCAAACGCTCCATGACGAAGCCGCCAGGGTGGCCACCGCTCTTCAGCAGACGGGGTTAGGATCGCAGCAGGCGGTCGCTATCATGCTGCCGACGGGACGCGACTACTTCCTTAGCTTTTTCGGCGCACTGCTCGCGGGCGGCATTCCGGTACCCCTTTACCCTCCGGTGCGCCCGGCACAGGTCGAGGAGCACCTGCGTCGTCAGGCCGCCGTGCTCGTCAACAGCCAAGCGGCCGTGCTGATCACGGTACCGGAGGCCAAGCTCGTTGCGCGGTTGCTTGCGGCTCAGGTTCCAACGCTTAGAAGTGTTGTGACCGTGCAAGAGCTTGCCGACAGCGCAACGATGCTGGCAGCAAAGCCTGCCCTTCGACCCGAACAGATTGCCCTAATACAGTACACCTCGGGGAGCACTGGGTCGCCCAAGGGTGTGGTGCTGTCGCATCACAATCTTTTAGCCAATGTGCGTTGCAGTGGTGAAGCGATTGGAGCCAGCGCTCATGACGTTTTCATAAGCTGGTTACCTCTTTACCACGACATGGGCCTCATCGGCGCATGGCTGGGGAGCCTTTACTTTGGAATTCCGTTGGTCATTATGTCGCCGCTTGCCTTTTTGAGCCGCCCGGAACGCTGGTTATGGGCCATTCACCGCTATCGAGGGACCCTGTCAGCAGCACCGAACTTCGCCTATGAGCTGTGTGTGCGGCGCATCGCGCAAGAGAAATTGGAAGGGCTTGACTTGTCGTCATGGCGCCTTGCCTTTAACGGCGCTGAAGCAGTGAGCCCCAGCACCGTGAAAGGCTTCATCGAGCGGTTTACCCCCTTTGGCTTTCGCCCCGAAAGCCTGGCTCCTGTCTATGGCCTGGCCGAATGTTCCGTCGCACTGGCGTTCCCTCCGCTTGGACGAGCGCCCGTGGTGGACCGCGTACGCCGAGAGCCGCTGACGCGTGGAGGCCGCGCTGTTCCCGCCGATCCCGCCGACAACAATGCGTTGCAGTTCGTTGCCTGCGGTCGAGCCTTGCCGCGACACGAACTACGCATCGTCGACTCGAGCGGACACGAACTTCCGGAGCGTTACGAAGGAAAGCTGCAGTTTCGTGGTCCGTCGGCGACCCGTGGCTATTATCGTAATCCTGAGGAGACGCGCCAGCTTTTCGATGGCGATTGGCTGGAATCCGGCGATCGCGCCTACATCGCCGATAGCGACGTGTATATCACCGGTCGCATCAAGGACATTATTATACGTGGCGGGCGCAATATTTATCCCCACGAGGTCGAGCAAGGGATCGGTCAGATCCCCGGGATCCGGCAGGGATGCGTGGCGGTTTTCGGTAGCACTGATACCCACTCGGGTACCGAGCGGCTGATCGTTCTAGCGGAAACGCGCGAAGGCGAGCCGATGCGTCGCGCGGCGCTTCGCGCGGAGATCAACGCGCTGGTGACTGACTTCATCAGCATGCCACCCGATGAGGTGCGGCTGGTACCTCCCCACACCGTGCTGAAAACATCGAGCGGTAAGGTTCGGCGCCTGGCAAGCCGCGAGCTTTACGAACGAGGGGCCATCGGGCGTGGTCCCAAGTCGGTTTGGTGGCAGCTCACTCGGATTGGGCTGGCCAGCGTTGTGCCCTGGGTACGCCGTTCAGGACAGAGCATCGCCGCACGGCTTTATTCGGTTTATGTTTGGTGCCTGTTAGTGCTGCTTGCTGCCCCAACCTGGATTATGGTCATGGGCTCGCCGCGACTGGGCTGGCGCTTTGAAATTATACGCAAGACCTTTGGGGTGATGGCGCTGGCCGCGGGCTGGGGGCGCTCAGTGCGAGGTTCCCACAACCTGCCGCCGCGCGGCAGTCCCTGCGTCTTCGTTGCCAATCACGCCAGCTATCTGGATGGGGCAGTCATTGTCTATGCACTCGCCCGTCCCTTGAGCTTTGTGGCCAAAGCGGAGCTGGCCACACAGTTCGTTGCCGGAACCTTTCTGCGGCGCATCGGTAGTGAATTTGTGGAACGATCGGATCGGCAAAAGGGTCGGGCGGATGCGGTGCGTCTAGCACAGGCGGCGCAAGAAGGGCAGTCTCTGTGTTTTTTCCCAGAGGGCCGATTGACGAGGATACCCGGCTTACTTCCCTTCCACCTGGGCGCTTTCTTGGCCGCGGCGAGCGCGCGCCTGCCAGTGGTTCCGGTGGCCATTCACGGGACGCGTTCCATCCTTCATCCCAATGCCTGGTTTTTTCGCCGCGGGAACGTGGTCGTTACTATCGGTCAACCCATTTACCCCAGTGATGAATCGGTGCCGCCGAAGGCGGACCCATGGGATGTGGCCTTGAGGCTGCGCGAGCGAGCACGTGGGCATATCCTGCAGTACTGCGGAGAACCGGACCTGGGGCACGAAGACATTCCCATCTAGACTTCAGCCGGTGCGCGGTTCGGTCCGAGGCTGGCCATGCAATTTATCCGAGCAGGCTGGCCGAAGTGCCGGCCCAGCGAATCCTAAAGTATTTGTTTTTGCTGTCGAGAATTTTTCAAGAGATAGCGCTTAGGCGATGCGTGGCAATGGGAAACAGTGATAGAGGTGAAGACGGGATGAGCACCACGAACGTTCGAGTAGTTGGGGAATCGCCCACCGCTGCCGAGAGGGCTGCGCTGAAGGCAATTAAGACCAAGCAGACCAAAAGGGAAATCCTT
>JAGTVB010000095.1 GCA_018224385.1 Gammaproteobacteria bacterium | reverse complement strand
GGGCACAACACACAATGCTGGCGGTTTCGGCTCGAGAATCGTTCCATTGCGATCCTGCCGGATCTGTCCCGACGTACCCCGGTGGTTGATCCGGACGACCATCATCTTTACGTGTCGCTGGGATGCGCCGCCGAGAACCTTGTCCAGGCGGCAAGGACATTCGGCTTCATGGGCAATGCGGAATTCAATCCCGCTTCCGATGGAGTAATAACGGTCGCGCTAGAACGATCGAGGGCGGAAGAATCGCCTCTTTTCAAAGCAATTCCCTATCGGCAATGCACACGAACCGACTATGACGGTAAACCACTGGGCTCGGGAGAACTGCGACTGCTCGAAGCGGCGGGAACCGGGAACGGTGTTACGCTCATCCTGCTGACTGAACGCGAAGCCATGGAAAAGGTTCTTGAATATGTGGTTCAGGGCAACACGATGCAGATCAACAATCCCGATTTTGTGAGTGAGTTGGAGAGTTGGATTCGCTTCAGTGATGGCGAAGCGATCCGAACCGGTGATGGGCTGACCGCTCGATCAACCGGAAGCCCTCCGGCTCCCCGCTGGCTGGGGAGGCGGCTGTTTCGCACCTTCTTTCGTGTGAAACCGGAGAATGACAAGTATGCCCGCCATATCCGCAGTTCTGCGGGAATCGCAGTGTTTGTATCGAACGTCGATGACAAGGATCACTGGGTTGAGGCAGGCCGCTGTTATGAGCGCTTTGCGCTACAAGCCACAGCGCTGGGAATCCGGAACGCCTTTGTGAACCAGCCCGTAGAGGAGTCTAGCCTTCGCCCCGAATTCGCCAAAACCTTGGGGTTGGGTGATCGGAGGCCTGATCTCGTCGTACGCTTCGGCCGGGGAAAGGAAATGCCGAGATCGCTGCGGCGGCCGGTAGAGTCGGTGCTGGTTTAAATCGCAACCCTAACAACAGCATCAACTCGGACGGCAAAATGCGACGCTCCTTCGTCGCTCTGCCTTTTGCCGCCGGTTATGCTGAACGTTGGGCCATCATAAAAGCCACAGAATCACGAATTGACAGAGTGTAGCCGTATGGATACACTCTTGCTATGATCGAAATCCGAAAGACGGAACACTTCGCCAATTGGCTTGATGGTTTGCGAGATATACGGGCACGGGCTCGAATTCTTGTACGAATCGAGCGCTTAGCAGCAGGAAATCCAGGAGACGTCCGGCCAGTTGGGGAAGTCGTTTCAGAACTGCGGATTGATTACGGTCCCGGTTATCGGGTGTATTTTACTAAGCAAGGGCAGGAGGTAGTCATCCTATTAGCTGGTGGAGATAAACGCTGCCAAGCCAGAGACATAAAGACCGCCTTGCGCCTCGCGCAAAACCTGTAGGAATGTATCATGGCTAAAACCATCACTACTCGCTACGATGTTGCCGAACACCTCCGTACCCCAGAAGAAATGGCGGCATATCTAGAAGCCTACCTCGAGGAGGCAAATGAAGATGCCTCACTAATTGCAAAGGCGTTAGGCGATATCGCGCGCGCAAAAGGTATGTCACAAGTTGCACGCGATGCCGGCTTGTCGCGCGAAAGTCTCTACAAGGCCCTATCTGGAGAAAGGTCCCCTAGCTTCGATACAATCCTCAAGGTCATAAAAGCGCTAGGTTTGAAATTACATGCTGAAGCAACCACTTTGGCTCAACAAGGTACTCCAGTCGACGCTCGTACCTCGCGCGGCTGAGCTTGGCGTTATGCGAAGAATACAAGGACAAGTTAATGCCACCAAAAATTAGGGATTTAATCACCGAGCTGGAGAGGGCGGGGTTCGTGAATCGTGGCGGTAAAGGAAGCCATCGAAATTTTGTCCACCCGAGAGCACAGAAACCCATAACAATTTCCGGTAAGCTTGGGGATGACGCAAAACATTATCAGGTCCGAGCAGTGCGCTTGGCCCTGGAGGAGTTGAAGAAATGAAAGACAGCGCGAAATACACAAAGATTGTCGAGTGGTCGGAAGAAGATCACTGTTATGTCGGGAGCGCGCCTGGGTTGATTCTCGGCGGTTGCCACGGTGTCGACGAGAAACAGGTGTTTGAGGAACTATGCCAAATCGTCGAAGAGGCTATAGAGCTCTATCGCAAGGATAACAAGCCTTTGCCGCCAGCCACTTCCGGTCATGACCTTGTCAATCGCTTACAAAACATCGCATAACAAGCCCATCCAGCCGACGCCAAAACGCGGCGCGGCTGATGCGCAATGTTGGGCGTCAGGAACGTCGCGCCGTGGTTGAATTAAACCGAAATGGATGTACCGGTACAATGAACAGGGAAGATCGCTCCTGCTCAGTCCCACTGGTAGCGAGCGATCATGGTGTTTTTAAGGCCACTGTTCCGTCCCTACGTCGATATCCTCGATGGAAAACAACGAGCCATGTCTGAACCTCGCCTCGATGATCACCGCCAACGGGCCCGGAATGACATCATCCACCGTGCCTCGGTCTTGAGGGAGGAGCCTCGGGCCCAGGCCGGCTCCTCCCTGGTGTCATTAGCGCCGCACTTCCAGGATCAGGTTAAAGGGGGTCTCAGCCGCGCGCCGAATGTGCGTGAGCCCCGCCTTCCGAAATACTTCTGCTAGGCGCGCCTCGCCCGCCTGAGCGCCAAGGACGAGATGCCCACCATCCGAGATAGCATGGGCGCAGCAAATCGTCGTCGAGGCGGCGTAATACATCCGCGCCACCGGCGAAATGTTGTCCTCGACCCGGTCGTTGGCGAAGGGCTCGATGAGCATCACCGTGCCATCGCGCGCCAGTGCGCTGGCCGCGTGCCGGGCGGCGGCGTTCGGATCGCCCATATCATGCAGGGCATCGAAGAAGCAGATGAGCCCGTAGTTCTTGCGCGGGTAGTCCATGGCCCGAGTTACCCCGAAGGTGACCCGCTCGCCCAGGCCGGCCTCGTCGGCGAGGCGCCGCGCCTCCGTAATCGAGGCTGCGTGCGCGTCGAAGCAGTGAAAGCGGGAGCGCGGGAAGGCATCGGCCATCAGCAGCGTCGAGTGACCATGACCGCAGCCTATGTCGGCCACGTCGATGCCGGCCTCGAGCCGTTCCACGACGCCGTCGAGCGCCGGCAGCCACTCAGGCACGAGGCTACCGCGATAGGCATTGCGGTAGAAGGCTGCCACGCCGCAGAAGAGGCGGCCGTCGTGATCACCCCAGGCCACGCCCTGGCCGGTGCGGAAGGCCTCCATAGCCTTCTCCTCGTCGAACCACATCGAGGCCGGTACGTTCCACGCGTAGGGGATGTACACCGGGCTGTCTTCGTCGGCCAGCACCATTGCCTGCTCGGGAGAGAGTTCGTACGTGTGGCTGACGGCATGATAGTTGACGTAGCCGCCCGCAGCCTGCGAATTCAGCCACTCGCTTACGTAGCGCTCGGCGCAGCCAGTTCGAGCCGCCAGTTCCTTCGCGCTGATCGGGCCGGCGCCCGCCATGGCCTTGTAGAGCCCGAGCTTGCTGCCCAGGCTCACCATTACCCCTCCGTAACCGGCGGACAGGTCGCCGACAGCGCGGGTGAGAAAATCATTCAGTTTCGTTTGATCGATGACAGGTGCGTTCATGGTCTATGCCTCCTTCGTGCCGTTGATGGGTTGCGAACAACGCACACAGGATTGCAAAGGAGCGCGCTTGACCCCAGAGCTGAAATCGCCTCGAATGGGTTCATTTGTGCCACGCTGGGGCCGCAGGCTTCTTCGCGACGATAGACGAACTTGACCAGACCACCGCCCCACGCCGGATCGGACCCGCGCCACGTCAGCCTCGTCGCGCTTTCCGATGCCGTGGTCTCCACGCTGACCGGCATCTTCGATGTTATGAATGCGTTCGCGCTCACCGACATGTTTGGGGCGAGCGTTGGCGCGCTCACGCCATTCCGCGTGGAGATCGTGGGCGAGGCGGCGGGGCACCTCGAGCTGGCGAGCGGCGTGCCGATCCATGTGCAGCGCACGGTCGCCGAGATCGGGTCCACGGATATCGTGATCGTGCCATCGGTGCTGCTGCGCCCCGGCGGCTGGGAGAAGGGGCGTTACCCAAAACTGGTGGAGTGGGTTCGCTCGATGCACCAGCTAGGGGCGGTGCTGTGCTCGGCCTGCTCGGGGATCTTTTTGCTGGCCGAGACGGGGCTCTTCGATGGCAAAGACGCGACGGTGCACTTCGGCTACTCGCGTGCGTTCTCGCTCGCTTATCCAGCCGTACGGATTCATCCGGAGCGGGTGCTGGTCATCTCCGGACTGCGCGAAGAGTTGGTGTGCTCGGGCGCATCGACGACCTGGCACGACCTCGCGCTCTATCTGATTGCACGCTACGCCGGTGCGACGGCCGCGCAGGAGGTTGCACGCATGTTCGCGCTGCAGTGGCACCAGGACGGGCTCACGCCGTACATCGTTTTCGAGGGCATGAGAGACCATGGCGACGCCGAAATCCAAAGCGCCCAGCTTTGGCTTGACAAGCATTTCGCGGTCGCCAGCCCGGTGGAGGAAATGATCAAGCACTCGCGGCTCGCCGAGCGCACATTCAAGCGGCGCTTCACTAGCGCGACCGGCCTCACTCCGATCGCCTACGTCCAGCGCTTGCGCGTCGAGGATGCGAAGCGCAGGCTGGAGCGGACAGAGGCCAGCATCGACGAGATCAGTTGGCAAGTCGGCTACGAGGACCCGGCTTTCTTCCGGCGTCTATTCAAGCGCAGGATGGGAATGCCCCCGGGCGCCTATCGCAAGCGCTTTCGAATTCCGGATTTCGCTCGCCGTTAGGTGTTGGGTGTCATTGCATCACAATCCGATTTGCGATTTGGTGAGAGATAGTTGAAGTGACGCAAATGCCGCCCAACACGCGCTTGCACCTGACGCCGCTGCGCTCCATTGCCGCGGGTGAGCTTGGTCGTTGGACGGCATGTGAGGAGAATGCGATATGACAGACTCCACGCTGCAAGCCCAGATCGAGGCGGCGAACGCATACGAAGCGCTGTTTGTACCAGCGCTCTTCGGGCAATGGGCCCCAAAAGTCGCGGACGCCGCGGGAATCCAGCCCGGTCAACGAGTGCTGGACGTTGCGTGCGGCACGGGAGTTCTCGCGAGGGAAATCGCCTCTCGGGCGGGATCAACAGGTCATGTTGCCGGGCTTGACCCGAGCCCCGGTATGCTGGAGGTAGCCAAACAGCTCACACTTGGAGTCGAGTGGAGAGAGGGGGTTGCGGAATCACTACCGCTCGCGGATCAGGCCTTCGATGCCGTTGTCAGCCAATTTGGCCTCATGTTCTTCACGGACCGCCGTCAGGCCGTTCGCGAGATGCTGCGTGTATTGGCTCCGGGAGGACGTTTGGCCGTTGCGGTTTGGGACTCTCTTGAGAACATACCCGCGTATGCGGCCGAGGTGACACTCCTCGAACGGGTCGCCGGTCGGCCAGCAGCCGATGCTTTGCGTGCGCCCTTTGTTCTCGGTGACCAGCACGCACTGGAGGTGCTCTTCAGAGACGCCGGCGTGGGCTCAGTGGAGATCGCCACTCATCGTGGCACGGCCCAGTTCCCGAGCATCCACTCCATGGTGGAAGCAGACTTGAGGGGCTGGTTGCCTGTGATGGGGGTGATGCTGCCCGAGGAGCAGATCAAGTGGATCCTGGAGGAGGCAGAACAGGCTCTCAGCCCATATGTCAGCGAACCAGCACCAACAATGTTTCACCTGTCTGCCCACATTGTCACAGGAGCGAAGCCATAGTGGCTACATTCCACAACGGATGCCGTCCAACAAGGCGCTGTACCGGACGCAAAACCCGCTGCGCGGGCTTTGCGCCAGTGAGCTTGAGCGTTAGGCGTCACAGGGACGGTAAGTGATGAGCATTCTCCTAAAGCGGGCTTACGAACTACCGGCAAAAACCGACGGGATGCGAGTTCTCGTAGACAGGCTTTGGCCACGTGGATTGGCAAAGATCAAGGCCAAAATCGATCTTTGGTTAAAGGACGTGGCACCATCCACCGAACTGCGCAAATGGTTCGGGCACGATCCTGAAAAGTGGCCCGAGTTTCAAAAGAAATATCGTGCCGAGCTCAAAGGCAATCCGGCGTTGTCTGAGCTTAGAGCACGCTCGCGTCAAGGAGACATCACCCTTGTTTACGCAGCCAAGGACGAGTTGCACAACGAAGCGGTCGTGCTCAAGCGAATTCTTGACCGTGGCGCCTAACAGTTCATTCAAGCGGACGCCGCTTTGCGGCGCGGCTGAACGCGAGCGTTAGGCCTTATTCCATTCACATTCGCATTATGAACAGAGACCTGAAATGACAGACACACACACGAAACCGAAGGTGATAATCTCGTCGCTCGACGCGGAGCGGCTCGAGAAGGTTATTGAGTCATTACCGAGCAAGTCCTTTCCTGGCAAGCACGATCTTGAGGCTGAGTTGGACCGCGCGGAAGTAGTAGAGCCGAAGGATGTTCCTGCGACGGTGGTAACGATGAATTCTACAGTGAGATTTGAAGTAGATTCCTCGCTAGAAGAATTTTGTCTAACGCTCGTATATCCCAGGGATGTGGACGCTTCTGGTGAGAAAATTTCGATTCTTGCGCCGGTTGGTAGTGCTCTGCTTGGGCTTTCTCAAGGAGACGAAATTGAATGGCCCAAGCCTGGTGGTGGGATGTTGCGAGTGCGTATCAAAGAAGTCAGCTATCAACCCGAACGCTCTGGTGAGTACCATCGGTGAGCGGCTCATTAATTGTCATTAAATCGCCTAACAACAGCGTCAATTCGGACGCCCAACTGTGCGCTGCGCTCCGTCGGGCGCCGGTTACGCTGGTCGCTAGGTGCCGGGTAGGGTTTCCTTGATCGGTATCGTATGTGATACCATGTTACCATGGCCCTGGTCGTCCTCGATACCAATGTCTTGGTCGCGGCGGTTCGCTCGAGACGCAACGCATCTTTCCAGGTTCTCAAGCGCATCGGCACCGGGGTCTTCGACGTCGCCGTCTCAGTGCCGCTCATGCTGGAGTACGAGGACGCCCTGAATCGCCATCGGCTGCAGACTTTGCTCGGACCGGAGGACATCGAGAGTATTCTGGACTACGTCTGCCAAGTCGCGAAGCACCAAGACATCTACTTTCTCTGGCGTCCCCTACTGCGGGACCCGAAAGATGACTTGGTGGCAGAGGTTGCGGTGGCTTCGGGAAGTGACGCCATCGTCACCTACAACCGGCGTGACTTCGCAGGGGTTGGGCGGTTCGGGATGCGGGTCATCGAGCCGGTGCAGTTGTTGAGGGAAATCGGAGTGTTGTCATGAGCACCTTGAGTGTGAGGCTCCCTGATTCGCTGCATAAGCGCTTGAGCGCGTTGGCTGCGAAAGAAGGCATCTCCATCAACCAGCTCATCAACTCGGCGGTGGCGGAGAAGATGGCGGCGTTGATGACGGTGGAGTACCTGGAGTCGCGTGCCCGTCGCGGCGCACGGACGAAGTTCGACGAAGCCCTTTCCAAGGTGGCGGACATCGCGCCAGAAGATGTCGATCGGCTCGAAGGCGCCAAGTAAGTCGCGCGAACCCCGTCAGTCGCCTACGGGATCGGCACGGAACCGCTGAGCCAGCCGGTATCTAACCAGTCGCTCCAGCCGACGCTTGACCGCTCAGTCGTTTCGCTGCCGCTTCACTCCCTCGCCGTCAAGAGCGGCTGAGCTTATCCCTACGCTTTCTTGACAGCGAAACAAATCAATGATGGAGCATCTCGCACAAATCCTCTTGCTTCTGGCCGTGGCGATAGCCGTCGTGGTTACGTTTCAGCGTCTACATATCCCGACCAGCCTGGGATATTTGCTGGTGGGCGTGATTCTCGGGCCACACACGCTGGGGCCGACGGTCTCGATTCCGGAGTTCGAAACGCTCGCTGAATTCGGCGTCGTCTTCCTGCTGTTTACGATTGGGCTTAATTTCTCCCTGCCGCAATTGCAGGTGTTGCGGCACCAAGTACTGGGACTGGGAACCGGGCAGGTGGTATTCACAACCTTGCTCGTTGGGACCATCGTGTGGCTCGCAGGGCTTCCCATCGCAGCCGCGTTCGTGTTCGGTGCCGTCTTCGCCCAGTCGTCGACTACCATTATTGCCAGCCTGTTGACCGAACAGGGTGAGGAAAACACTCAGCACGGCCGCCTCGGACTCGCGATGTCTGTTTTTCAGGACGTCACCGCCGTTCCTTTTCTGGTGATCATACCCGTGCTGGGCACGTCGGTCGCTGCGAATGTGCTGGCGGGTGCTCTAGGGTGGGCACTCATGAAAGCCGTTCTCGCCTTCGCGCTCGTGTTCTTTGCAGGGCGCTGGCTGCTCCGTCCGCTGTTTCATCTCGTTTCGCAGCGCAGGTCTATCGAAATGTTCACACTGGCAGTGCTGCTGGTCGCGTTACTTGCAGCATGGACCACGAACAGCCTCGGGTTGTCGCTGGCATTCGGGGGATTTCTTGCAGGAATGATGCTGGGTGAGACGGAGTTCCGCCACCAGGTGGAATCGAGCATACGCCCTTTCCGTGATGTACTGCTTGGTTTGTTCTTTATCGGCATCGGCATGCGCTTCGACCCGGCCGCGATACCACCAATATGGTACTGGAGCATACTCGGCGCGTTGCTCATTCTGGCGAGTAAGACGCTGATCGTCGCCGCAATGGTGCGTAGGATCGGGGTTGACACCCAGGTCGCGTGGCGGACCGGCTTGTTGTTGAGCGTCGGCGGTGAATTCGGCCTCGCCCTTATTGCCATAGCGTTGGATGCCGGCGTAATCGACCTGCAACTGGGTCAGATCGCGATAACATCGGTGCTTCTCTCGATGATCGCAGGCGCCGTTCTGATTCGCTTTAATGGCGTCATTGCGGCCCGGCTGGCCGGAACCCCGCGTGCTGAGGCTCCCGTTATGCCGGAGTTGCTGGAAACTCCGGGACAACAGGTCGTGATCGGCGGTTATGGCCGCGTAGGCCACACCATCGCTGTGCTATTGCATTCAAGCGGTGTTCCGTTCGTGGCCTTTGACACCGATCCGAAGCGAGTAGCACAGGGAAGAGCGGATGGTTACCCGGTATCGTATGGTGACATCTCCGATCCGGGATTGCTGACCGCCATTCATGTGGAACGCGCTTCTCTGGTCGTGATTACCGTTGACAAGTCAACCACGGCTTTGCGCGCAATCTCCTATTTGCGCAGAACGTGCCCGCAGGTGCCGGTCATCGCGCGGGCACGGGATCTCGAAACGAGTACACGGCTGCTTGACGCCGGCGCAGTTCACGCCTATCCGGAAACAATTGAAGCGAGCCTGCGCCTCGGCGCGACGGCACTGCAGATACTTCGGGTTCCGTCTGAAGATATCGATCAGGTGATCCAGGGCGTGAGAGATTGGGGCTACAAGCCCGTGTTGGAAGATGAGCGGGACAAGTAGTAGTAAAAATTCGACCAAGCGCTTGCGCGCATCGCCGGATGCGTTGCTGACGTGTGGGGATGGGGATAAATAATATGAAGCATTTCAAGAACATTCTCTACGTCTCCGAAGCATCCGTTGCGCCGGGGCCCGCGATGGTGCGGGCAGTGTCGCTGGCGGAAAACAATCAGGCAGACCTAACGGTCATTGATGTAGTTCCAGTCATAACGGCGGGCATCGGTATGCCACCCGGCGGGCCTATATCCGCCCAATTACAGTCAGCCATGGTGAGCAAGCGCCTAAAAGAACTGGAGTCCCTGGTCGCGCCCTATAAGCGACGCCGAAATATCGAGATCGACGTGCTGGTTGGTCAAATGTTTCTTGAAGTAATTCGCGCCGTTTTGCGCAATAAGTATGATTTGCTGATCAAGCCCGCCGAAAATCCTAACTTCATCGAGCGGTTGTTTGGCAGCAACGACATGCATTTGCTGCGCAAGTGTCCGTGTCCGGTATGGTTAACGCGGCCAGATGAAAAGTCCAATTACGCGTGCATTCTGGCCGCCGTCGACTTCAACCTGGGCATGTCCGACAGAGTAGATCAGAACCTCAATCAACAGATTCTTGAACTTTCC
>JAGTVB010000094.1 GCA_018224385.1 Gammaproteobacteria bacterium | reverse complement strand
TCGCTCGCTCTCCGTGAAGTAAGGGAATATTGGAATAATCACATCCATGATTGGAAGGTGGCTCGCAGTGAACCGGGTAGTAAAGAATTTTTCGACGAAATAGAGGCTTATCGTTTTGAAAAACTACACTATCTTCCACAACTGGTTGACTTTGGTGGCTACTCTGGCAAGCGGGTGCTCGACGTCGGTTGCGGGGTAGGAAATGACTTGTCTCGTTTTGCAAAAGGAGGCGCCCAAACCGTTGGCATTGACTTGGCTGAGCACTCAATCGAGCTAGCACGAAAAAACTTTGAGCAGCGCGGCCTGTCGGGTGAGTTTCACGTCATGAACGGGGAACAGCTCGATTTACCAGATAACTCTTTTGATCTCGTCTACTGCCATACAGTACTTCATTTTACCCCGCAGCCGCAGCGAATGGTAAGCGAAATTTACCGGGTTTTGAAGCCGGGCGGCGAGGCAATATTAATGACCGTAAACAGGCATTCATGGTTGAATGTCATGCACAAGCTTATGAAAGTGCAAATCGATCACTTGGACTCTCCCGTTTTCTACAAATATACAAAACGTGAATTTCGTGGCCTTTTGTCTGCTTTCGATAACGTAAGGATTGTCGCGGAGCGATTCCCGGTACCTACCAAAGTCCATAAGGGATTGAAGGCGGGAATATACAATAGTTTATTCGTGCAGTTATTTAACAGTCTCCCCCGCCGCTGGGTTCGCTGGTCGGGACATCACCTTCTAGCGTTTGCATACAAGTCTCGTTAACTGCTTTGCGGCTGCTATTGTCATGCTAAGAAACGTGCAACGGTTAGGCGATACTGTTTACGATCTGCTCATCGTTGGGTCGGGTATTTATGGTGCATGCGTGGCGCGAGATGCGGCGCTACGGGGACTGCACGTAGCTCTCGTAGACCGAGCAGATTTTGGCAGTGCCACTTCTCACAATTCGCTCAAGTTGATTCACGGTGGTTTACGTTATCTCCAGCATCTAGATTTTCCGAGGATCAGGCAATCACTCTGTGAGCGCAGATTCTGGCTCAGCATGGCTCCGCATCTGGTTAGACCGCTTAGATTCGTCATACCGACGTACGGCCGGGGCAGCAGAGGGCCTGAGGCATTGTGGCTTGGCATGAGGCTACACGAAGCCATTGGTTTCGATAGAAATAAAGCAGTCCCCCCGAAACAACGCATTCCGGCCGGCAGGATCATCGCAAGCGCAGAGTGCCTGCAAATGATACCCCATCTCGAATCAAAGAAATTAAGAGGAGGCGCCATTTGGTACGACGGGCAGATGTTGAATGCCGATCGGCTCCTGCTAGAGTGCGTTATGGATTCCGTAGAGGCCGGGGCCGATGTAACGAATTATGTGCGTGTCGAGAATTTTCTTCAAAGCGGCGCACAAATTCTCGGTGTGCAAGCGATGGATGTGATTCACAACCGGAGCTTAGAAATCCGTGCAAAAATCACGATCAATGCTTGTGGCCCCTGGGTCAGCGCTTTGTTGGGCCGCGGGAACAGGACGAATGCAGCTAAAGGCAGCGCAGTCTTTTCCAAGGGCATGAATATAGTAACGCGTCAGCTGTTTAGCGACTATGCGGTGGGAGTCTACAGTAACGAGAAATCGGATGCGGTAATCGGGCAAACAAAGCGCTTGTTTTTCATGACTCCCTGGGGCGACCGTACTGTCATCGGCACGAGCCACACTCCCTATCATGGCAGGGCAGATGAGTGTCAGTTCACGGAGGACGACATAGTAGCCTTTCTAGAAGAAGTTAACGCCGCGTATCCAGCTGCTCAACTTAGGCTGCAGGATGTTCTTT
This sequence comes from Gammaproteobacteria bacterium, assembly GCA_018224385.1. Lineage (GTDB taxonomy): Bacteria > Pseudomonadota > Gammaproteobacteria > HK1 > HK1 > JAGTVB01. The sequence continues at coordinate 3,240 of JAGTVB010000094.1, read as the reverse complement.
ATTGCTATGGCGGTTTGACGCCAGCTGGCGGCGAAAGGAATGGCGGAGAGGTGGCACGAGCGCGTAGCGGCGAAATAATCGATCACCAGCGATTGGAAAATATCGAGAACTTAATTAGCATTGTGGGCGTTAAATATACTACGGCACGATATGTTGCTGAGAAAACCGTTGACCTTGCATTTCGCAAGCTTCGGAAAGCTCCAGTACCTTGCACCGCGAAGCAGATTCCAGTCTGGGGGGCACGTCAGGGGTCGGTAGTGAGCACACCTATGGAGGGCACAGCTAGTTCAAAGAATATGTCGCTTTCAAAGGAATCGCCATCGGTTGATATGCGAATGTCGAGCGATGCACGAGGAACAGCCAGCGAACTCGATCCACAGTTTCGCGCCAGGTGTGTGGATGCCGTTCGCAATGAAATGGCTGTGCGATTGGTGGATGTCATCTATCGGCGTACAGACGACGCTGCGAGAGGCAACTTACGCAATGCCCACCTGGTATGGTGCGCGGACATGATGAGCAAGGAACTCGGATGGACAGACGACCGCAAACGACAAGAGTTGGAATACGCTCGGATGCAGCAGACGGTTGGAGCCTTGAAGCTCTAGTACCGCTCAAGACTTTTAAGGAAGCAACATCATGAAGATACTTGTTACGGGCGGTACGGGCTTTACGGGTGCTGCACTTACCTTGAGGCTGCTCGATGATGGGCATTCCGTGTCCGTCATCGACAAGGATCCGGGGATAGCTCTGGAAGAGATCAAGCAAAAAGGTGCGCACATCGTCCTCGGAAGTATCACGGACCGAGATTTGGTCGCAAAGAGTGTTGCCGGGGCTGAAGTTGTTATGCACCTTGCGGCAGCATTCCGCGAGATCGGCGTCCCTGATAGCCTATACCAGCAGGTCAATGTCGAGGGCACAAGAATAGTTGTGGAAGAAGCGCTAAAAGCAGGGGCAAGAAAACTGGTTTATTGCAGCACGCAAGGTGTTCACGGGCACATCGAGACACCCCCCGGCGATGAGAGCTCACCAATAGCTCCAGCTGATTATTATCAACAAACTAAATACGAGGGAGAACTCGTCGTCCAGGAGTACGCGAATCAAGGTATAGAGTACGTGATTCTGCGTCCAACTGCCATATACGGACCGGGTGATCCTGGTCGCTTTTTGATGATCTACAAGCGGGTCAAGAAGGGTAAATTCCCAATGTTTGGCCGCGGACGGACTTTTTATCATCCGCTCTACATTGACAACCTCGTTGATGCTTTCCTATTGTCAATGGCGCCGGGTGCGGGAGCTAGCGAGGCATACATTATCGGAGACGAGGAGTATTTCTCGATCGAGGAACTGGTCACAAGAGTGGGGAAAGCCATCGATGTCGATGTATCCATTCCTCACTTCCCGATTCTGCCGCTGATCGTAGCAGGCCATGTCTGTGAAAAAGCCTGCAAACCATTCGGTGTTACACCGCCGATTTTCCCCCGGCGCGTCGATTGGTTTCGTCAAGTTCGCGCTTTTCGGATTGATAAAGCAAAAAGAGAGTTAGGATATAAGCCCCGAGTGGGTATCGATGAGGGATTAAGAAAGACGGGAGAATGGTACCGCAAAGAAGGTTACCTTTGAGAAACTGGTCCGAAAAGAAAGTGTCACAAGGTGCACGGTGGTCGGGCAATCGGGGTATGCAAGGGAGCACATGACTGCGAGCCGCGGTGCTAGCCCGGTCTGATAGCCGGGTAGTGGCACGGATCAAATCAAGGTAACGCCCTTGCTTCCGGTGTCACGCATAACCCATTAAGAAGAGATTATAGTTCTCTCACTTAAAGATCGTATCGCGTGTTGGGCTGCCGAGCACATTCGCGCATGTTTTCTTTGCCACCTTCAGGACACTGCCTCGATGATTCGTCGAAGCGTCGGGGTAGCGCCGGTCTCGATTGCATCCAGCACTAGCCCTATGTGCCAGTCCCCTCGCTATCTAGTGCAGATCTGATACGCACAGTACGATTTCCCTGTCAAAGCAATCAAGCAGGTGACTCGAAACCACCGCCTCCCGTGTCCATGAGCGGGGGAAAACACAATCACTGAGGTTAGCGGCGGCAATTGATTGACGGTTGTTTGGCCGCGTAGAGGAACAATCGGAATGTAGCGGGCCTCAATAGCGCACTCCGATTGCATCTCGTCACTCCGCACCTTCGGTGATACGGCCGCCGTGACGTGACGTTAACGGAAGTTAAATGGACTGACTTCATACCGCTGGAATTGGAGCCAGTCTTTTTGGCAAGAAACACATAGCCCCAATGGCACGCTCCCTGCTTGGCTAATGGAGCAGGCAATGCCCAAGCTCTCGAATCAGCGACCTCGCGAGGCAGTGTTTTCTCGATAACCGTTTATTGAGATTGGTTCGGATAGCGGAGAGAAGCTGCCCTTTCTTGCTTGCCTCGGCACACCCTGCTTGTAGAAGCACGCTTTTCGAAGATCTCGTTATGGAGGAAACATCGAATGTCTAACTGGATAACGGCAAGAGAAAAGCACCGGTTGTGGTTTGTACTTGGCGCGGGCCCTTGCATGGCCCTCGGAATTACGGCGTTCGCAGCGGACGAGGTGCACCATCAAACGGATTTTCTTACCATTCCGGAGTGCCAAGGCAAAGGGTTGGGAACAACTTTTTATCCAAATGCTAGCTCTTCTGAACGAGACAGATGCAGAAAAGCAATTAAATCGCGAAAATATACGCACTCGTATGTGTCAGTCACGGGTAAACTTAAGGATTATTACAGTAATCCAAGCGGATTCCGAGAATTGCTTCAAGAGCTTGTCAACGATGGAATACAACCTGTCGTCTGGCTGACCAGTGATACCGGAGCATGGAAGGACAAATCCCAAAGCGCTATCAAGGCTGATCTGAAGAACTTTATACCAAAGATTGATGATCTCGCCAGCAGTTACTGCCTGGGTATTGAAATCGAAGAATATTGGAGTAAAACCGAGGCTAGCGATATTGGCAATTTTCTTCAGAGTTTAACTCGCAAGAAGATTGCCTCACATCAAATCCCCGGCAAGTGGGATTACTGTAAATCGAGTTGGTGCGATTACATGATCCTGCAATATGGCTTTGGGAAAAGCGAGTCGGACATCAAGAGCATGACAAAGCAGGCGATAAATGACCTCGGCAAACCAGTGGTTGCCGGCGAGTATAATCTTGATGGCTCCGAAAGCCTATCTGTAAAACTCGGCAACGCCGCCGTT
>JAGTVB010000093.1 GCA_018224385.1 Gammaproteobacteria bacterium | reverse complement strand
TAGCGCAAGGAAACCCCAACGAAGAAGGACAAATCAAGCGCTTGAGCATCGACTGCAAAGCCACGGTCAAGATCGGTGAGTACGCACGCGGCGGGAAAACCCGTGGCGACCACCGCGCCGCCGACCATGATATGGGCTGTGAAGAAAAATACGTCCCGTTCGGGCTAGTGGATGAGAACAGCGGACGGTTACACCTGACATTTGGCAGTTCCTTTAAGACCAGCGATTTTATCATGGACAGTCTCACGGATTGGTGGAACGATATCCCTTTGCCCGAGCAGGCCGCCCTCACCCACATCCAACTCAAGGTCGACAAGGGTCCGCAAAGCAGCGGGGTGCGCACCCAGTTCCTCAAACGCAGGGTGGACTTCGCCGACCACACCGGGAAGATCATCCAACTGCTCTACTACCCACCCTACCACAGCAAATATAATCCGATCGAGCGCTGCTGGGGTATCTTAGAGCAGCACTGGAACGGCACCCAGCTGGTGGATGCCGACACCCTGCTGGAATGGGCGAAAAGTATGACCTGGAAAGGTCTCCACCCCGTAGTCAAACTGAGCCGCACGGTCTACCAAAAAGGGATTTCACTCTCCAAAAAGGTGATGCGAAAGCTTGAGGCCAGACTGGAACGCGACTCACTTTTGCCCAAATGGGACATCGTCATTCGGCCTGCACAATAGGAAAACTCTTATTCCGAAATGGCCTAAGCGGGATGAGCTTGTGCATGAGGCGTTCGGCATGCCCCCAGCAAAGGCCACGCGTGAGCACATCGAACTGACCGGCCTCGTCGCTGATGATCGCGAGGCCCTGCGCCAACCCTTATCGTAGAGCCCGCCCACCAGAGCCCCTTCGGTGGCCACCCGCACGTGGCGCGCCTTGTCGATGCCCAAGGCCCTCAGGTGCTCTTCCCACCGAGGCTTATCAGGAAACACCCGGCAGGGGGCATTTTCTAACGCGGTTAAGGGCGCCTGCGGCCGTTTGTGCTCGCAAACATACCCCCGTGCAGCGTCGTTGATGACATACCTCGCCTGGTCCCCGTGGAGCAATTGCAGGAAATTGAGGCGGTCTTTGCGCTCGGTGGTCTGAAAACATGCAAAATACGCATTGCCGATGCGGCTGGTGTAGCCGTTCTGGCCTTGATGACGCGCCCCGGTATCATCCACCGTCACCTGCTTTGACACGTCAAGACCGGTAGCTAACAGGGCGTCTTTCCCGGCATGCCACGGGTCTTGGTTCTCGGTCAGAATCCGCTCGAGCTGACCGGTTGAGATGTCCACCCCCCAGTTGCGGAGTTGCGCCAACAACACCCCGCGGGTGACGTAAGCCTGATAATATTGGTACAGGATGAAGCGGCGCGAGCCGCGGCCCAAAATGGTGTCCTCGCACCGCCTCGGGCAACTGACCGATGACCGATTGCCCTTCGGGTGTTTACCAACGTTCCAACCGGTAACGGTTGTTATGCGGGCGAATCGTCAGGTCCTGCACCACGTAGTCCTGGTAACCCTTGAACTGTGACCCAGCGGGAATCCCCTCAGGCGCAATCTTGCGCTCTTCCTGAATAGGGAGCTCGGCGGTCTTGGTGCGCTTCTCCGAACCCGGGCGCTTGGCCGGTTCTGAGTCATCACCCTTGAGGCGTTCCTTGCCGGCTTTCTTATCGAGCTGACTCGGCTTAAATCGTGGGCGCTTCTTCTCCCCATTGAGCACCGTAATCTCGTCTTTCAACCGCCCGTTCAGTTCCTCTTGGGCGCTGAACCTCTTGAACCAACGCCTCAATAATATCCAGCAGTGCCCGCACCAGCGGGGTACGCTCCGATTCGAGAATGGGCAGCAGCTCAAATCGCTTCGTCATGCGCCTAGCTTAACATCGCTTCCCGCTATTGACACCCCTCTCGCCAGGACTTATGGAGCTGTCACCGAAAAATCGTCTAACCGGTTGTTCTTATTGGTGGCCAGGGGCGGAATCGAACCACCGACACGAGGATTTTCAGTCCACTGCTCTACCGACTGAGCTACCTGGCCAATGAGTGCCTATTAAAGCGAACAACTTCTCTCATCGTCAAGGGAATACGCGAAAATGGTGCGGGCCTACAACCTGGCTAACGCAATATTAAAGGGGCTTTGGTTTATAACCTGCTGGCGGTGCCGAACCTTCTCCGAAAAAAAACTTCTCCATTTCTTGCTCGAGGAACTTGCGGGTAGATACATCTCTTGGGCTCAATCGGTTCTCGTTAATCAGCATGGTTTGGTGAGCAAGCCAGACTCGCCAAGCTTCCCTAGAGACATGGTCAAAGATTCGCTTGCCCAACTCACCAGGATACGGCGGTGACTCAAGACCTTCCGCTTCCCGACCAAGCTTGATGCAATTGACAGTTCTCACCATCTTTCATCACTAACCATTAGCTATTGGGTAACAAACCGTTAAGTAATCCGGCAACGGGCGCCGGTAACCCTCCTATCTTGGATTCTCCGCCTTTATACCAAAGCACGCTATCCACTTCCATCACGCAGCGCTGCGGAGCGGCAATATCGAGAACTATCGGTGAAATCTCGAGGTGAAAGTGGCTAAAACGATGTCGCTTTAGGGGTAAGCGAAGGCTTACCGCAGGCCTTTGCCCAAACCGGCGCAAGCACCAGTCTTTAGCGTCTTTTTCCGAAGAGCATTCCGGAAAGCTCCAGAGCCCCCCCCACACGCCTACAGTCGGTCGCCGCTCGAGCAAGACGCATCCATCGGGACGCCGCACGACTACGAACGTCGTCCGGCGCAGTGGCAGGCCGCGGCGTGGTCGTGCCTCCGGAAAGTCGTTCACTCGAGCTTGAGCGTGCGCACGGCAGTCGGCTCGCAAGGGGCAGGCGCCACAGCGCGGTCGAACGCGCGTGCAGACCATTGAGCCGAGGTCCATGATGCCCTGAGTGTATTCGGCAACGCTATGCTGGTGGGGTGTATACTCGTCGGCAAGCTGCCAAAGATGCTTGGTCACCCGCGCATGCCCTGGCCATCCCTCGATTGCTTGATGGCGACACAGCACGCGCTTGACGTTGCCATCGAGTATCGGGTGCCGCTGATCGGAAGCAAGCGCCAGAATGGCACCTGCTGTTGACCGCCCGATTCCCGGAAGGCACTGTAAACGCTCATGATCTAGGGGCAAGTTGCCATCATACTCGTTCACGAGGATCCTTGCCGTCCGGTGCAGGTTGCGGGCACGTGCGTAATAGCCGAGCCCGCTCCACAGCCGCAGCACTTCGTCGAGATCAGCCCTCGCAAGTGCTGTCACATTGGGAAACCGCTCCACAAACGGGGGGAAATACCGAAGCACCGTCTGCACCTGGGTTTGTTGCAGCATAATCTCCGAAACCCATACCCGATACGCCGTACGGAGTACCTGCCATGGAAGTCCTCGACGCCCGTGGTGAGCAAACCAAGCCAGAACACGATCGCTGATCACCAGCTCATTCACTGCGAACGAGACCTGCTCAGTCGATTCAAGTTCATGATGATCTCCGTGGCGGTCTTTCGTAGGGCACTTTTCAAAATCCATGGGCCGAGCAATGGGGGAATCCAGAAGGCAGGCACCAGTTCGGCATCGAACACCAAATCAGTAGCCGCGCTCGGCGTGCGAGCCAAGCGCCACTGCAATCGGCCGAACTCGAAATGGCTGGCACGCCGATCAAAATCGGCCACCAGCCGTCGCTCGGCGACAGCATGAAATTCGACGATCTGAGTAACATCAACGCAGAAGAATAATACGCAGGGGTGCATGCGAATCCGCACCCGATCCGCACCCTCAGGCGTACGTCCAAGGTAAGTGCTCTCTTTTACTGAATAATGCAGGCGTCCTAAATCGTGGAAGTCGGTAAGCACCTTCCAAACGGCAGAGAGAGAGGCATCGATTCGAGCCACGACATGAAGCCGGTACAAATCGTCCTCTCGGCGAACATCGGCCTCGCTCACCTCGGCAGCGCACAGCGATAATCCTATCGCTAACAGGCCGGCAGCGATACACCCCACGGCGTTTGCTTGCAACGACCATCCAGTGCGCACGTACCTGCGTCGCCAAAATCCTTCTTCAAACCTTCACCTTCATGCAGCCTCTTGCTGAGCCTTTGGCTCTTCAGCGATAGCGCACGCTCGACCATGCCTATAAAAATTGTTCAAATACCAAGCGCTTGTGATAACAGCGGTGCGCGATGGATCAGGATCTAGACCTGCTCGATTGACACTCCCGGGTGACGCCTTCCATCACTGGAGTTTACCCCCCTGCGTGGCCAGCTTGCACTGGCCGGAATTATTCCCGAGAATCCTTCCGACGCCAATGCGCTGACTCGCACTTCCAGCGCTCGCTGCATTCCCGCACCGCCATTCACTTCGGGAAGAGAAAACACCAGAGAATGGTCAATCATACTCGTCGGCTCGGCGTGCATCGCCGCGTACTTTTGCGATCGGATATCGAGATTCGTTTCGCGTGATCTTTTCGTGAGCAGCGGCCACAAGGTCGATACCCAATTTGTCCGCAATGCGCAGCAGGTAGATGAGAATATCTGCAAGCTCTTCGGCGACGGCACGATGTTTTTCAGAGGATAGCTGCTTGCTTTGCGATTCACTGAGCCACTGAAAGTGCTCAACGAGCTCACCACACTCGGCAATAAGCGCCATTGCTAGGTTCTTTGGCGAATGGAATTGATCCCAGTCTCGAACAGCGGCGAATGCGGCCAGACGCACTCGCAGGCTGTCGAGAGGGCCATGCTCCGTATCTACTGATGTCGGCACCCGTGACTAAGAAACTGTTCTTAAAAACCACGGCGCATGCGACAGCGGCGTTGCGTGGCAGCGCGCAGCCCTCATGTCCTCCCCCTGTACACTCCCGTTTGCTCGCCACCGTGCGCTTTGCTCTGGCACCGCTCGCGCAGCATTTTTTAACAGCTTCAAAGCGATAGCAGAGCACTCCAACGCATCAAATGCCATTGCTCGCGACACCAGCGGC
>JAGTVB010000092.1 GCA_018224385.1 Gammaproteobacteria bacterium | reverse complement strand
CACCTTGAAAGCCCTGGGGCCACAGTCAATGGCGATCGGCCGTGGCGCTGTTCAAAGATCTCAATCTGAACCTCCACGCGCTCATCGAGCCGCGGTTCGACGCGGTCGGCGTTACGCCGATTGAATAGACGGTAAAATTCCTTCGCCACCTCGCGACTGTGCGCTGCCTGGCCATTGAACTGAAAGCGGTAACGCCGGAACGCATCCGTCTCCACCCGCGAGAGAACCATCGCTGGCAGCTCGACCGTCTTGCCTAGGTAGGCAGAGGTCAAAGCCAAAATCACTGGCTTCCCAACGGGCAGCTGGGGAGCATGAGCTTCGGGAAACCTCATGCCTACACCGCCTCTAGGCACATCGGTCACCTCTCCTGCATGGGCTTGCCCACAGCCCGCCCTTACTTCAACACCGAGCCTGGCGTCCGTCTCTGGAGCGATGGGAACAATGGCACGCCCACTTCTTCTCGATTCCCGTGGCGGCATGGTCAGTACTCCTGGAAACAGCCGTTAGCATCGGCACAGGCGATGCGAGAACAATGAAGGAACCCCCCTGAATCGGCGAGAGTGAGCGGTTCCTTTAGGACTGACGCTTAGCGAGGGGCGGGGTCTGAAGCGCCGCGCCTTCAAACTCAAACTAACCCGCCAAATCTTGGTAAAATAAGTCGTTAGAGAGAATGGTTAGGTAGACGAAGACGGATTGTGGCCGAGATAACCTCGGGCCGAATGCCCAGGAGGCAACTTCCATGCAAGCCGACACTATCCCCAACGTTTGGCCGACGCGATATTGGCAGCGCCTCGCTGACGAGCGTGTTCAGTGTAATTTGTGTCCGCGCTTTTGCAAGCTGCACGAGGGGCAGCGGGGGCTTTGCTTTATCCGCGCCAATCAGAACAACCGGATTGTGCTGACCTCTTATGGCCGCTCCAGCGGTTTCTGCATCGATCCTATCGAGAAAAAACCGCTCAATCACTTCCTTCCTGGAACGCCGGTTCTATCATTCGGAACAGCCGGTTGCAATCTAGCCTGCAAGTTCTGCCAGAACTGGGACATCAGTAAGTCCCGCGAATTCGATACCTTAGCCGATGAGGCGCCGCCTGAGATAATCGCCCGCGCCGCCCACGAGCTGGGGTGCCGAAGCGTGGCTTATACCTATAACGACCCAGTCATTTTCATGGAGTACGCTATTGACGTCGCTAAAGCCTGCCGGCCATACGGCATAAAATCAGTGGCGGTCACTGCGGGCTACATGTGCGCGGAGCCGCGTACGGAGTTCTACCAGTTCATGGATGCCGCAAATGTGGATTTAAAGGCGTTTACTGAGCGCTTTTATTGGAAGCTCACAGGCGGTCATTTGCAGCCGATACTGGATACTCTGCTCTACCTCAAGCACCAAACCCATGTTTGGATTGAACTCACCACCCTCCTCATTCCAGGCGAAAACGATTCGGACCAAGAGCTTGAGGCGGCAACCCAATGGGTCGTGGAGAACCTAGGACCCGACGTGCCCATGCATTTCACAGCCTTCCATCCAGATTGGAAAATGCTCGACAAGCAAGCCACCCCTGCTCAGACCCTGAGCCGAGCGCGCAGGATTGCGCTGAAAAACGGCGTTCGTTACGCGTACACTGGAAACGTGCACGACGAAGAGGGTGGAAGTACGTATTGTCACCGCTGCGGAACAACGCTCATTGGGCGCGACTGGTACACCCTCACCGAGTGGAATCTAACCGAAGACGGTCGATGCCGCTCCTGTGGCACGGCATGCGCCGGCGTATTCGAGGCAAAACACGGCAATTGGGGTGCCGCACGCCGCCCGGTGCGCCTTAGAGACTTTGCCGCCTAACCCGACTTATAGTCGTGCATGGGCTGTATTATGTATGACCCGTTGCTGCCCGAGCGCTCCGCCCTAAGGCGCGGATTGTGCGACTCACATGACAGCTGCAGCGCATTTTGTTACTTTTGTAGCGGGTCCTCGGAAAGTTGTTTGCGGCGAGGACAAACAGTCTGAGGTGCCGTTTTAAGCGTGTTGCAAGCGCCGGTAAGGTAAGGCACGCCACGGACGAGCCCTGTTGGCTAGATAGGCGGGAAAGGCGCACTAACCAACACCGCGGGCGAGAAGCTCAGTCGGTTTCTTCACAAGCTCTGAGATCTCTACCGGGGATGATCGGCTATATCATAATCAGTGCGCTCAACAGTCGGCGCGCGCATGGAGAACAATGAAAATGGACATCTTTACCATTCTGATCATACTTGCCCTACTGGCGACTATCGGGGCACTCGGAACCGGCATAATCGATATGATGCGCGGGCGCCAGTTCGAACAGCAAAGTAGTCAAGCGATGTGGGCTCGAGTCGGGTTCCAGGGGATCGCCGTCGTGCTTATGCTGATCGCCCTGTTTCTGTACTCCGGATAACTGCTTCAGGGAAGCTTACCGAAGACAAGAGAGACAAGACGAACGAAGTCACCGGGGAAGCAGGAACGTACGCCAGCGCGTCGCTGGGCGTGATGCTGTCATGCATAGGGCAGCAAACGTCTGGCACAGAGACGCCGTGTGCGCCTGTGTGAAGACCGCTACTGCTTGAGGCGCCGGCGGCACTCGTGATGTGAGTGTTGGGCTCGCTCCTAGTCGCCGACCTAGAGATTGTGCCGGAGCGGTTCGGCCCGAGAGCAAGGCGCGCAGCGGCGAGAGCCCCATCCGATGAATAATAGATGAGGAGCACGCACCACCCAGCACCGCGATGACAAACGCCGTAGTTCTCGAACAACTTCTCAGTGCGGAGTCACCAGCTTAGAGAAGCGTACCCGGAGAATTTCTTGGGTGGATGTCAACCCTTCCCCATCCTTTCGGACCAGCATCAACTGCTGCGCCTCCTCAACGCCGGCCGGGATTACCATCCTACCACCTGCGCTCAGCTGATGGAGCAGAGCCGTTGGAATTAGCTCTGGTGCGGCCGTCACAATCACTTTGTCGAAAGGTGCCTGGGCAGGCCAACCGTGCGAACCGTCGCCGATCCTGTGCTCGACGTTCGTGCAATCCTGCTTGCGCAGGCGCGATGCCGCCTCGCGCGCCAGCTCCCCAATAATCTCAACCGTGTAGACGGTTCTCGCCAGCTTAGACAAGATGGCTGCCTGATAGCCAAGTCCAGTCCCGATCTCCAGAACGCGATCGTCCGGGGTTAGCTCCAAAAGATCCGTCATCAAAGCGACGATGAAGGGCTGCGATATGGTCTTTCCAAAGCCAATAGGCAGCGGATTATCCATGTAAGCAAAGGCACGCAATTCGTCAGGAACAAACTCGTGCCGCGGAACGGCTCCCATAACCGCCATGACGCGATCGGCCAGCTCTGATTTGCCGGTCTCACCGCTAACGAGACTGGCGTGGAATGCAATCTGCTCCACCATGGCCTGACGCAGGGTGCTGAAATGCACATCATGTGAATCGATCATGACAAACCGACACCAGGTGAGTCGCCAGCAGAACCACATCAAAAGCGAAGAACTGTTTTCTTCATTAGTTAATCACATTTTTTTTGATAGGGCGAGTCTCCCTGAGCCACCACCAGGGCAATCGCGCTATGTAAGAAGTTGACAATTGGCTGAGCGATGAGGTAGCAGGGATGAATTGATGTTATGGAGATGAATGATGCGTCCACTCTGTTGCCCGACCCTCGTCCATACTTTGCCGATCTGCCCGAGATCCTTGGCGCGAGACCCGGAACAAACTGCACGAACTGCATGACATTGTGATGATTGTCCTGTGCGCGGTGCTCAAGCGGGGTGGAGGACTGGGTGGGGATGGATGGAAGCGTTTGCCGAAGAAAAGGAAAACTGGCTGCGCGGGTTTCTGAACCTGGCCAAAGGAATTCCCTCGCACGGCAACGAAACAAAATCCTCAGGAGCGATTTTAAACAGCGAAGCTGGGCCCGAAGGGCAACTCCCAGAAGCGGGGCGAGTAACCCGGACTGAATCGGCGGTAGCTTGATTCTGATCCGCCGCGCAATGCCGCCAGGGCCAAGCGCAGTCGTTCTTAAGGCCGCTTCTAAGTGGCTACTAGCCGATGGAGGAGATTAGAATCGCAGGATCGCCGTGATGACCAGCAGGGAAATTAAGGACATCACTATTAGAGTCGCCACACCCGTCCCCTCAGTTCAAAAAAATGCACATCCCTTGAATGTTCTTGACCTCTCAACGTCTCCTGCATCGTCTCCAATGCACAGCGTTCAGGCCAGACTCCTTAGTCAGACATCGACAAGATCACGGGAAAGTTTAGTACAGAACGACCGCCGATGGCGCGTTCTCCGGACAACAGCGCACGAACCGAGGTTGTCCCTCTTTCTTGGCAGACTTCGCTTCGCCCGGTCGCGCGTTGGCGGGCGCCGGGCTTTCCCGCGAGGTCTTGTTCAGCGCGTTGCGGCAAGCTGCAGTTTCAGATCGGCGAAAATGCAGTATCCCTAGCTGAGCGGAGATAGAGTTAACTCGACGCGACGGTTGCGCTGTCTCCCGTCAAACGTGTCGTTGCTCGCGATGGGGTCCAGCTCACCGCGACCCGTACTTTGGATTCGAGAGGATGCCAAGCCCTGGCCCATGAAGTATTGGCTTACGCTCGCAGCACGCTGTTCGGAAAGCCGCCTGTTGTAATCATCACTGCCGGTGCTGTCGGTATGACCCATCACCTGAACAACCGTCTTGTCGTATTCCTTGAGAACCAGCGCCACCGAGTTGAGCACATCGAAAAATTCGGGATTGATCTCCGATCGGTTTGTCGCGAAAGTAATCTGCCCTGGCATATTAAGTACGATTTGATCCCCCATCCGAGTGACACTTACGCCAGTTCCCTGCAACTGCTGTCGCAACTTCGCTTCCTGTACGTCCATGTAATAGCCGACACCCGCGCCTGTTAGAGCCCCGGCACCGGCCCCTATCAGCGCTCGCTTTCCTCGCTTCCCGCCCGAGATGGCGCCGACTGCCGCGCCCGCCGCCGCACCGACTGCAGCGCCGGTTGCGGCCTTGCTTACCTGTTGCTCCTGAGTATAGGGATTCGTCGTACATGCAGTAACGAGCGCGAGCACGCTAACTGCTGCCAGCATACGAACACATGGGGCCGAATGCATACCCGTGTCTCCTGAAACAGTGGATAGATGTAACTAGGCAATGGGATTGATCGACGTCTCTCCAGCGAGCCCGTCCGCGGTCAAGTCGCTTCAGGCTGCTGTTCGGCAATAAGGCCGATTCCTTGAGCAGCGCATCGGCAGACCAAGCGTATATGCCTAATGCAGCCGGTTCTTGCACAGCGCCTCAAGATCAGGAATGACAGCAGACGACTAATCCGCCGATAGCGCTTGACGAGGCTTTGGAACGGTGAACATCAAGACTAAGCCCGTGACGAGCAACACGATGATCGGGCTCATGCCAATGCGCTGACTCCCAGTGAGGTGGGTCAACCATCCCACCGTTAGCGGCCCAAGAAAGGAGGTTGCCTTCCCGGACAAGGCGTACAAACCAAACATTTCAGCGCGCAACGCTTGCGGCGCGGCACGCGCCAGGTAGGAGCGACTCGCCGCCTGCACCGGTCCAATGAAAACCCCGATGAGAATGCCCAGCGACCAGAAAGCGGCTTCCGAGTCAACCAGCAGGATGAGGATGCCGGGCACGATAAGCCCGACGAGCGATGCCATGATGGTGGCTTTAGCACCGATCCGGTCGTCTACCCACGCGAACGCGCCCGCCCCGAGGCCAGCCGAAACATTCAGCGCGATGCCGAACTTCAAGACATCTGCCGGGGACATGTCGAACGTTCCCGCTGCATAGACACCGCCAAACATAAAAAGCGTCAGCAACCCATCGGTGTAGAGCATGCGCGCGATCAGAAAGCGGACGATATGCCGGTAGCGTCGAACATGGCGGGCAGAGTTCAGGAGTTGTCGAAAGCCGTCCCAGGCCGCCTGGGAGAGGCCTTTACCGGTACTCGGTGTATCCGGAGTGAAAAGAAACAACGGCACCGAAAATACCAATACCCACGCCGCGGTTAAGACAAACGTTGCCCGCACATCTTCCGAAGCGCCGCGATCAAAATCGAACCACGGGTGCTCGGCTGCTACGAAACCTAGCAGGGCCACCGCGAGGCATGCCAACCCACCCGCGTAGCCTAAACCCCATCCCCATCCGGACCATCGGCCAATACGGTCGGCGGAAGCAATATCGGGAAGCATGGCATTATAGAAAATACTGGCAAACTCAGCCCCGAGTGTGCCAACCGCGACCACGATAAGCGCCAGCAAAACAAAGTCGGGCGACGGGGCGACGAACCACAGGCCGGCTGTCGCAAAGACGCAAAGCAAGGTGAACACAGCGATCCAAGGCTTGCGACGACCGCCTTGATCAGCCATGGCGCCAAGAACCGGGCCACCCAGAGCAATGACGAATCCCGAAGCCGCCGTCATATAGCCCCACAGAGCGGTGCCTACCGTCTCGTTCTCGGCTACCACACGAACAAAGTAGATAGCAAAAACGAAGGTTTGAATCAGGGTGAAAAAGGCGCTGTTGGCCCAGTCATACAGGGCCCAGGCGATCAGCGCGGAACTCTTTCTGCGCGTTGAAGGCGCGCTCATGCGATCAGTGCGTGTGGCCTGCCTTGAAGCGGTCATTTGGCTAGCGCACGGAGCCACGTAACCGCCAGTAGGGCCCTGAGTTGCACCCCCAGCCCTGATTGGTACTGCAAGAACGGCGCAAATTAGTTCACCGAATCACCAGAAACAAAGCCGTATCACCGCGAACGATGTTCAGCAAGAGCCGGTTGGGGAATCGCGCAACGGCCGCAGAAATCTCGGCGATTGAGCTTACCGTTTGGCGGTTAATCGCCGTAATCACGTCCCCTTGCCGCAACCCGGCTACCCAGGCGGGACTGCCTTGTTCGACTTGCTCGACCGCAACTCCTTCTACGCGCCCGGCCAAAGGGTAACCCGGGCGAAGAGGACCGAACATCGCGCCAGCTAGCCGCTCGCTCACCTGTCCGGCGTCCAAAATATATCGCTCAGGCTCGACTAAAACTGTCCGGACACTGCGGCGGCGGCCCTTACGCACCGTGTCCAATGTGACTGCCGTTCCCACTCGCAATATGCCAATGGCATTCCGAAGCGCGCTGGCGTTGCGAATCGGCCGCCCGTTCAGCGCTGTGACAACGTCACCGGCGCGCAGGCCCGCGGCGGCTGCCGGCGAGCCGGGCTGCACACGCACCACCACCGCCCCTCCGGATAATTGCAGGCCGAAGGCCTGAGCGAGCTCCGGGGAGAGGTCTTGGAGTTCCACGCCGAGTTGGCCACGTCGTACTTCTCCGTATTCGATGAGCTGGGTCATAATCGCTTGGGTCATGTTGCTCGGAATGGCAAAGCCTATGCCGACATTTCCACCGGACCCGGACCCACCAACGATCGCTGTATTGAGCCCGACCAATTCACCTTGAAGGTTGACCAGTGGCCCCCCGGAGTTACCCAAATTTATCGAGGCGTCGGTCTGAATAAAATCCTCATACCGCTCTATCCCTAGCCCGCTTCGGCCAAGTGCGCTCACGATCCCTGAGGTCACGGTTTGTCCCAACCCAAAAGGATTGCCGATGGCTACCACGAAGTCCCCGACCCGCAACCGGCTGGAGTCTCCAAATGGCACTGCGGTGAGACGCTCCGGTGTTATCTTGAGCACGGCGAGATCCACCTCGGAGTCCAAGCCGACGAGCTCGCCGCTAAAGCGGCGCCCGTCGTTCAGAGTGACCAAAACCTCCTCCGCCTCCTGAATGACATGATAATTGGTGATAACATAGCCTGCCTTGGCGTCCACGATCACGCCTGAGCCCATACTCTGGATTTCCCGCTGTTGAGGGATTCCTTCAAACTCAAAAAAGCGCCCAAAAAACGGATCGCTAAACAGGGGATTTTGTTGCACTCGAACGCGCGCGCGGGTCGAAATATTCACCACTCCCGGCACCACGCGTTCGAGCATTGGGGCAAGCGTAAAGTCGCGACCCGCGCCTGCTGCTATGAGCGAGGCGGCCCCGTGAAGCAGGGGCGTCCATATCAACAGAGCAATGGCTGCCAAGGCGCTTGCCCACTGAGGCTGGATGTTTGGAGACACAGCTGTCTGAGAACACATCGTGAATGGCACCCTGCTTGAAAAGCGGTCGCAAAAATCACGTGCGCGGGCGAGCAATCGGCCAATGCGGCGATTCCACACGGCGCAAAAGCGATCGCCTTCTGCGCACCCTCATTACCTTCTGCAAGTACGTTACACCGTGGCGCCCCTACGCGAGATGCGGCCCTGCTCAATCTGCTCTCGGCACGGTGCGGCGAACTCGCCCTTCGCGAAAGACGGCGCTAGATTACCACGGACGACAACACCAGCTTACACGAAAACCTCCCGGCAAGAGTTATCCGCCGTAATAATCGATTAATGCCGTCCCCGTCTCCTTCCACCGTTTGATCATGAAGCTGGACTCGAGAGCCACGCGATCCCAAGCGGCAAAAGACCTGCACAATGCCTGGCTTTGATTTGCATCAAAGCCATCTCCTTGCGACTCTGGAGTATGCGCGTTTTTCGACGTGAACCGATGTCCTTTCAGACTGTCTATTGTAATACCATCATCACACTAATAGTGGTCGTTGCCGCGTCAAGCACTAAGGAGCTGT